>JBEAMP010000038.1:0-2671 GCA_041165905.1 Actinomycetota bacterium | reverse complement strand
CCATTGATTGTTACTTCTGCCATTTTTATTACCTCGCCTTGTTGTTGCGGCGCAGAGTAATTAACGAATTTGAACTTCGTCGATTACGGTTTTTACACCCTCGCCGGAATGGTCAAAGGCTATAGGAATTAAGAGTGGCCGTCAAAAAGGCTAGTTACTGATCCATCTTCGAATACTTCGCGTATAGCACGTGCAATTAATGGTGCAATTGATAGCACGGTAAGGCCATCAAAGCGATTTTCAAGCGGAATAGGCAAGGTATCGCAGACTACGACTTCTGAGGCCTTTGAATTCTTTAAACGATCAATTGCTGGTCCGCTGAATACCGCATGTGTTGCTGCGATGATTACATCTTTTGCGCCCTCGTCAAACAGCGCTTCAACTGCTTTAGTGATAGTTCCGGCAGTATCAATCATGTCATCTATAACTACGCAGGTACGTCCTGCAACTTCACCAACAACGCGACCAGTTGTTGATTCATTTGGAATCAATGGATCGCGAGTTTTGTGAATAAATGCAATTGGACAACCACCTAATAAATCTGACCATCGCTCTGCAACACGTACTCGACCAGAGTCTGGTGAAACAATTGTTAATTGAGAACGATCAACTTTACTGCCAACGTAATTTGCAAGAAGTGGAAGTGCAAATAGGTGATCTACTGGACCATCAAAGAAGCCTTGAATCTGAGAGGTATGTAGATCAACAACCATTAATCGATCTGCACCAGCAGTCTTAAATAAATCTGCCATCAAGCGCGCAGAGATAGGTTCGCGGCCGCGGTGTTTTTTATCTTGACGTGCATAACCGTAGAAAGGTGCCACAACTGTGATTCGTTTTGCAGAGGCACGTTTAAGTGCATCAATCATGATTAGTTGTTCCATGATCTGCTTATTTACAGGTGCGGCGTGAGATTGAATTACGAATGCATCGCTACCGCGCACTGATTCTTCGAATCGAACAAATATTTCTCCGTTTGCAAAGTCATATGCAGATGTTGGAGTTATGGTGATACCTAATTCAGAGGCAACTGATTCTGCGAGCTCTGGAAATGCTCTTCCGGTGAAGATTCGTAATCGCTTTTCGGACGATAGACGAAGCTCGCTCATCTTTTATTCTCCTTTTGCTTCTGCAGCTTTTGCTGACTTGGTACCTGGTCGCTTGCGCATGACCCACCCTAAGACATTTCTCTGCTTTGAGCGGCCAACTCCAATCGCGCCTGCCGGAACATCTTCGGTAATTACCGATCCGGCAGCGGTATATGCCCCGTCTCCCACACTCACTGGCGCAACCAACATGGTGTCGCTACCAATTCGAACATGGTCACCAATCTCAGTGCGATGTTTTTCGACTCCGTCATAATTTACAAAAATCGTTGCAGCGCCAATATTGGTGCCCTCTCCAATAGTTGCATCACCAACATAAGACAGGTGTGGGACTTTTGAACCAATTCCAATTCGAGAATTCTTTATTTCTACGAATGCGCCAGCTTTTGACTCATTCGCCAGAATTGTTCCGGCGCGAAGAAATGCAAAAGGTCCTACTGTGGCGTTCTCGCCGATTTCAGATGCAGTGCAATTTGATTCCTTTATTGTGGCGCAACAATTAACAGCGCAATCCTGCAAGGTAGTTCTTGGTCCAATCACAGCATGCGAAGCAATTGCTGTCGATCCAAATATCCCTGAACCAGGAAGTATTACAACATCTGGTGCAATCGTGACTGTGTCATCTATCCAAGTTGTAGTTGGATCAAGAATAGTTACGCCATTTCGCATATGAGATTCGTTGATGCGGTCTCTAAGCAAGGACGCAGCTTCTGCTAATTGGACTCGATCATTAACACCTAAAGTCTCGGTGAAATCTTCGCAAAGAATTGGAGCGACTTTTCCACCAGACTTACGAATATTCTCTATGGCATCAGTTAAATAAAGTTCGCCTTGGGCATTATTTGTTTTTAATTTGGAAATCGCATCTGTCAAAGCTGAAAAATCAAAGATATAAACACCTGAATTAATTTCAAAGATTAACTTTTGATCATCGTCAGCATCTTTTTCTTCTACTATTTTGTAGAGAAGACCTTGGTCATCACGAATGATTCGACCATACCCGGTTGGATCTGGATGCTCTGCAGTAAGTACTGATGCGGTAAAGCCCCCTGCGTTATGTGCTTCCACAAATTCTTTTAAGGTATTTCCCGATAGCAGTGGAGTATCTCCAGCAAGGATTAAGACATTGCCATTGGTTTTCACTCCATCAAGAGCAACCTGAACAGCATGACCAGTTCCGTTGCGCTCTGATTGAAAGATTGCGATTGAATCCGGCGAAATTTCAGATAAATGCGCTTCCACTTTTTCACGGCCAGATCCAACAACGACTCGAACAGTTTCTGGATTAATTGATTCAAGCGCATGAAGTACATGGCCTAACAATGAACGGCCTGCAATTGAATGGAGAACTTTTGGAGTTTGTGATTTCATGCGAGTTCCCTCGCCGGCAGCCAAGACAATTGCTTGCTTAATCACGTAGTAATTCTATTCGTAATTTTCTAATGGTGGCTCCGCCACCTGGTATCGATCCAGGACCCTGGGCTTCAAAGGCCCATGTGCTAGCCACTACACAATGGCGGAACCCGTATTCTCTCGTAAAAACGGCATTTCGCCAAAATCTCATT
>JBEAMP010000037.1:0-4561 GCA_041165905.1 Actinomycetota bacterium | reverse complement strand
CAATTTCGGGATCTGCATCTTTGGTGATCGGAATTGGCTGGAAGCGATTTCCAACCCAGCAACCAGTCTTGTCGCCTTTGGTAATTTCGCCACATAAACGAGTGTGGCGCCAAACATCTTTGGGATCTAGTTTCAAAATTCTTGAAACGCGATTTAAAACTGCCAAACCTTTATCTTCTTGTTTATCCAAAATACTTCGATCAACAGTTACCGCAAGGCCAACTCTATTCATGGCAAGTGGCACGCCCAAAGCATCAACAATTAAGCCGCGAGTAGCTGGCACCACAATATCTCTACTCTGAATATCAAGAGCAGCCTCTTTATATTTATCTGTAGCAGCAACTTGCAGATAAAAAAGCCTACCTAGAAGTGCCAACATCAAACTAATAATTAGTGCTTGTACAACAAAAATACTCAGCCGGGTACGTTGATTCATCGAGTACCTTCATAAACAATTGAATGGGCTTTTGCAATAAACGGAACGACGATTGGTGATACCAAAGCGCTCCAAAGACCAAATCCAAATATCAACTTGACCACATTTGAAACAGGACCTACTGCCAACCCAAAAATCAAACCTATAACTAAATATAAAAAGAGAGTTGCCACAACAATAGCTGCGGTCATCAAAATCAAACCTGCTGGGTTTGAATTTAAAGCATCATTGCCATATCCCAAATACGAAATCACAAAGCAAGAAATAACCATCACCAAAGTCCAATGACCAAAAGGTCCATCAGTCGATGGAGAGAGATCCATAAATAGGCCAGAAATAAAACCAGTCACTGCCGCAATCTCTGGCTCGCTAATTGATGACCAAATCAAGGCCGCTAGAAGTATTAATGAGAATCCACCAAGTGGTAATCGAATTTGATTAACAATTGCTTCTTGAGCCAAGAAAAGTAGTGCAAAGGTAAAAGTAGATAACGCTACTTCTCTACGCCACATCGCAATTCTCGATTAACTCTTAGATGGTGATGGTGATGCCGTAGGAGTTGCATAGACCGTCACAGTTGGAATTGGAGTTGGTTTTGGCGCTTCTGGAATTAGCGCATTGCCAGGATTGCTATCAGATGCTTTCAAAATAACGGAAACTATTCCAAGTGCATTTAAGTTTGCATAGAAAGAGACATCAGCAACTTGAGAAACAGAGTTTGTGCTATCTGAAGCTTTGGTAACAAATCCAACCGGTACGCCAGGTACAAATGGAGTGTTATTTGTACTTCCTCGTGAGAGCAAGATGTCATTCTTCATTATTTTCGCAGTGTTATCTAATAATTCTAGAATCCCTGAGTTGCTTCCCTGCCCTGAAAGAATTCCAATAGATTGATTACGTGCAATTCTTACCCCAATTTTGAAGGAGGGATCTGACGCTAGAAGCACTATTGAACTATTTGGAAATACATTGCGAACAACGCCCACTAAACCATAGCCATTTACCACAGTCATGTTCTGCTTAATTCCTGAACGTGAACCTTGGTCAATTGTCACGGTATGAGTAAATGAAATTGTGGAACCTTGAGCCAAAACACGAGCACTCACAGTTTTCCAATTTGCCCTACCCGCCAAATCAAGCGCTTGTTTTAATTGCTTCTCTTGACCAAGTGCATTCTGTTTTTGAACTAGCAGTGAGCGAAGCTTTGCATTCTCTTCCTCTAAATTATTAATCGTGGATCTAGTACGTCCAAGATGAATCAGATCCGAGAAAATATTTTTTAATGGAGTTATGGCCCAATTCCCAACTTTTACAACTGGAGTTATGGCAGTACCAACGCCATTTCGAATTCCGCCAATTACAGCAACGCCACGCAAATCTAATGTAATTAAAAGCAAAGAAGAGACAAGAAGCATGACCAATAGCAACCGACCACGATTACTTCCTGATGGACGTGCCATTTGAAGGAGCTAGCCTCTTCTTTACTTGCTACTAGCGACGAGGCTCTGAGATCAGAACCTTCTCAAGTGATTCAAACTCTTCAATACATTTTCCAGAACCATCAGCTACACAGTTGAGTGGTTGTTCTGCAATATGAATTGGCATACCTGTTTCGCGACGAAGGCGTTCATCTAAACCTTTAAGTAATGCGCCACCACCAGTTAAAACAATTCCACGATCCATAAGATCTGATGCAAGTTCTGGTGGGCACTTATCAAGTGTTGCTTTTACAGCATTAACAATTGCATTAACAGGTTCTTCTAACGCTTTACGAATCTCAGCTGCAGAAACCACGATTGTCTTTGGAAGACCTGTTGCTAAATCGCGACCACGAATCTCTGCATCCGGTTCGTTTGGTGTTGGGTAAGCAGAACCAATTGCCATCTTAATTTCTTCTGCAGTGCGCTCACCTAGAAGTAATGAAAATTCGCGCTTAACCCAATTAATAATTGATTGATCGAGTTCATCGCCACCAACACGAATTGAAAGAGAAGAGACAATTCCACCGAGTGAAATCACAGCTACTTCGGTGGTTCCGCCTCCGATATCTACAACCATATTGCCGGTTGGTTCGTGAATTGGAAGCCCTGCTCCAATTGCTGCTGCCATTGGCTCTTCGATGATGTAAACCTTGCGCGCACCAGCGGCATAACCTGCATCTTTAACTGCACGCTGTTCGACACCAGTAATTCCTGATGGAACACACACGACGATACGTGGCTTTGCTAAATAACGACGCTTATGAACTTTTTGAATGAAGTAACGAAGCATGCGCTCAGTGGTATCAAAGTCTGCGATAACGCCATCTTTAAGTGGTCTAATCGCCACGATATTGCCTGGAGTACGACCAATCATCTTTTTGGCTTCAAGACCAACAGCAAGAATCCCGCCGGTATCTTGATTTACGGCAACCACTGAAGGTTCGTTAAGCACAATGCCACGACCGCGTACATAAACAAGAGTATTAGCTGTACCAAGATCTACCGCCATGTCACGGCCGATAAATGAAAGCCTTGCGTTTGGATTACTCATTTACTTCCCTCCGAAGAAGATCGAAATCTCACGTTCTGCAGATTCAACTGAATCTGAACCGTGAACAATGTTCTGTACAACTTTCGTTGCTTGCTGACGAGCTAAGTCACCGCGAATAGTTCCTGGAGCTGCAACAGTTGGATCTGTAACACCTGCCAATGAACGGAAACCTTCGATAACTCTTTCACCTTCAGCAATGAGAGCAACAATTGGTCCGCTCATCATGAACTCAAGTAATGGTTCGTAAAAAGGTTTTCCTTGGTGCTCTGCGTAATGACGTTCAAGAATTGCACGATCTGCTTGCAACATACGTAACGCAGTTACTTCATAACCTTTACGTTCGATACGTGCAATCACTTCTCCGACCAAGCCACGGCGTACGCCATCTGGCTTAACCAAAACGAGGGTGCGTTCTTTGCTCACCCGCTTATTCTATTGGGCGTCGCGCTTAGCGACTAATTCAGCCCGGATGGCCTCACCCTTGCGGCCAAAGTAGATTGCACAGCCCCAAAGCACAATGAAAATCAATGCAATTATCGCGAAAGCTGGGACTACCAAAGAATAACCCGCCATAGCCACCTGTAGCAGAGATGCAATGATCCATCCTGAACGTCTCTTGAGTAAACCTGCTGAAAGTAACAAGAATAAAGAAATCACTGAACCAATAATTAATTGAGTTGTTGAAGCATCTTTCATTGCAAGCAGCAGTGCAAAACCAACACAAATTGATTCCATAACTAAAACAGATGCACCTAATACTCTCATATATTTCCCTTTAGCTCTTTCAAAATTGCACGAGCTTCTCCAACTGTTATTACTGATCCTGTAATTAAAACTCCTACAGTTTCATCTTCAAGCGGATGGCTGCCGTCTGCAATAGCTTTCTCAATTGCAACCTTTAAATCTGGTTCAACAAATATTCGATCATTATCAATAAATGCACGCGCCACTTTTGCTAACTGATCTGCTGGTAGCGCACGTGGCGAAGAACTTTGGGTAACTATAACTCCGTCAATTACATCTTTTATCTCGTTAAAAATTCCAGCGGCATCTTTGTCCGCAAAGACGCCAACTACGGCGATTACGCGACCAAAGGTGAATTCTTCTTGAAGTGTGTTGGCAAGAGTTCTTGCACCATGCGGATTATGCGCAGCATCCAAAATCACGGTCGGATCTCTGCGAACAATCTCAAAGCGACCAGGTGAAGTCGCCGCCGCAAACCCAGCTTTAACAGCCTCCAGATCTAAAGGTTGATCGCCAAAGAATGCTTCAGCTGCCACTAAAGCCGCCGCCGCATTTGCTGCTTGATGTTTGCCATGTAGCGGTAAGAAGATGTCTGAATAAACATCTTTGGTACCTCGAATAGTAAGTAGTTGGCCACCTACCGCCATTTGGCGAGACATTACTTCATATTCGATGCCTTCGCGCGCTACATCTACTCCTAGTTCCGCAGCTCTAGCTAAAAGGATTTTCGCTACCTCTGGTTCTTGATTGGTAAGGACTGCAAAAGCGCCTTCTTTTAGAATACCTGCTTTAGTTTGTGCAATTTCTTCAATGGTATTTCCGAGGTATTCCATGTGGTCCATGCCGATA
>JBEAMP010000036.1:0-2575 GCA_041165905.1 Actinomycetota bacterium | reverse complement strand
TCCTACAGTTTCATCTTCAAGCGGATGGCTGCCGTCTGCAATAGCTTTCTCAATTGCAACCTTTAAATCTGGTTCAACAAATATTCGATCATTATCAATAAATGCACGCGCGACTTTTGCTAACTGATCTGCTGGTAGCGCACGTGGCGAAGAACTTTGGGTAACTATAACTCCGTCAATTACATCTTTTATCTCGTTAAAAATTCCAGCTGCATCTTTATCTGCAAAGACTCCAACAACCGCAATTACTCGGCCAAAGGTAAATTCTTCTTGGAGCGTATTTGCTAGCGTTCTAGCACCGTGCGTTTTGTGCGCAGCATCTATAATTACCGTTGGGTCTCTGCGAACTATCTCAAAGCGACCGGGTGAAGTTGCTGCTGCAAAACCAGATTTAACCGCATCGAGATCTAAATGTTGATCGCCAAAAAATGCCTCAGCTGCAACTAAAGCGGCCGCAGCATTTGCCGCTTGATGTTTGCCATGTAGCGGTAAGAAGATATCTGAATAGACATCTTTGGTTCCTCTAATTGTAAGTAGTTGTCCACCGACTGCCATTTGGCGAGACATCACTTCATATTCGATACCTTCGCGCGCTACATCTACTCCTAGTTCTGCAGCTCTTGCTAAAAGGATTTTTGCTACCTCTGGTTCTTGATTGGTAAAGACCGCAAAAGCACCTTCTTTTAAAATTCCAGCTTTAGTTTCTGCAATTTCTTCAATGGTGTTTCCAAGATATTCCATGTGATCCATACCGATAGGAGTAATTACAGTTACGGTTGGCTGAATAATATTTGTGGCATCCCATTGACCGCCCATTCCGACTTCAAAAATACCGACATCAACAGGATGTTCTGAGAAAGCAGCCAATGCTAACCCTGTTACTGCCTCAAAGAATGAAATTGGATTAGGCAATTTGGAATCGACAAAATCGAAATAAGCTGCGATGTCGTTATAGTTAAAAATTAATTCTTCGGCACCAATCATCTCTCCGTTTATACAAATGCGTTCACGAAAATCTTCTAAATGCGGACTGGTGAAACGTCCAGTGCGGAGTCCATGAGCAAACAGCAATGAATCAATAAATCTTGTTGTAGAAGTCTTGCCGTTGGTTCCACCAATATGAATTGTTGGATAAGAAAGTTGCGGTGAACCAAGTGCGTCACACAAGAGTGAAATTCGATCTAAAGATGGCTGGATTCTGGTCTCTGGCCAGCGAGCTAACAATGCATTTTCAATTGCAGCTAAACGTTCGCGATTTTCTGCACTAATCATGTTGGTATCACGCTGGCAATGAAGCTAATTGCGTATTAATGCGTTCAATATCTTGATCACATTTCATTAAGCGTTCACGAATCTCCGCTACAACATTTTCTGGAGCTTTTGCCATAAAGCCCTCATTTCCCAGTTTTGCAGTTGCCGTTGCACGGTCTTTCTCTGCAGTTGCTAAATCTTTAATCAAACGAGCGCGCTCTGCAGCAACGTCAATAGAACCAGTCAAATCAAATTCGGCGCGAATCGCACCAATCTCTAATTTTGCTGAAGGAGTGAAATTTCCCGTCTCTAATTTCAGAAGGAACTCTGCCCCAGCTGCATAAGGTGCAAGATCTGCTGGAACAACTAAGCGACCTGGAATTTTCTGGCTCGTTTTGATCCCTTGATCATTACGGAATCTGCGAACTTCTGTGATTACTTCTTGGAGTTGAGTCACAATCTTTTCAGATGATTTATCAATTGAAGATTTATCAGCTACTGGCCATTGGGCAATTACCAATGATTCTTGGCCAGTTAAAGTGGTCCACAATTCTTCAGTAATAAAAGGCATGATTGGGTGCATTAAACGAAGTAATTGATCTAAAACATGACCAAGTACACGCTTAGTATTTGCAGCATCACCTTTTTGGAATGCATCTTTTGATAGCTCTAGATACCAATCACATAGATCATCCCAAGCAAAGTGATAAATCAATTCTGATGCTTTTGCAAACTCAAAACTTTCTAGTAGCTGATCCGCTTCGGCAATAGTTTCGTTTAGGCGACTAAGGATCCACTTATCGATTGCATTTAATGTAGAAAATTCTGGAAGTGGTCCTTCGACTGTCGCGCCATTCATTAGTGCAAATCTGGTTGCATTCCAAAGCTTGGTTGCAAAGTTTCGGGCTCCGCCAATCCATTCCTCTGCAAGTGCCTGATCTGCGCCTGGGTTTGAACCGCGTGCAAGAGAGAATCTGAGAGCATCAGAACCATATTTATCCATGAACTCAAGTGGATCAACTACGTTGCCTTTTGATTTAGACATCTTTTTGCCAAATTTATCTCTTACTAAACCATGCAAAACAATGGTGTCGAAAGGTTGCTTGCCATCCATTGCAAATAATCCAAAAATCATCATTCGTGCAACCCAGAAGAACAAGATGTCATAACCAGTTACCAATACAGAATTTGGATAAAACTTCTTTAAATCATCAGTGTTATCTGGCCAACCTAAAGTTGAAAATGGCCATAGGGCTGAAGAGAACCAAGTATCTAGAACATCTTCATCTTGCACCCAACCTGCTGGTGCAGATTCATCTGGGCC
>JBEAMP010000035.1:0-3156 GCA_041165905.1 Actinomycetota bacterium | reverse complement strand
TTTGAACCACCATTGGTAATTGTTGCTTCAAATAGATTTGCAGTCTGACCTTTTACATAATTAGATGCAAAAGCTCCAGGAGTAAAGCTCTGTGGCTCTGAGAGCTTTAACGTTACGCCATTTCCTAGATCGATATCGCCACCTACTGCACCAGAGACATCCGAACCGCCAACTTCTACAAGCTCTTGATTCTCTCCATTTGCAACATCAGTACCTTCAGTGCTGCCACCGCCGCAAGCTGTTAGTACCAATAGGCTGGCACCTAGAAGGGTTAATAACTTCTTATTCATTATTCTCCTTAAATTATCTTTCTTAGGAACTACCAAATTTTAACGCGCTTTGAGAGGTAAAGAGCGTCATTCTCATTAACGTCGAATGCGTCATAGAACTCATCTAGATTTCGAACAATCTGGTTGCAACGCAGCTCATCGGGTGAATGTGGATCAGTTGCCACGCGTAAACGGGCCTCTTCAGGGCGAATTAAGCGGCGCCAACATTGTGCCCAAGAGAGGAAGAATCTCTGCATCGCGCTTAACCCATCAATTTCAGGGGCAGGAGCGCCATTTAAAGCAATTTGATATGCCTTAATTGCAATATTCATGCCACCTAAATCGCCAATATTCTCACCAAGAGTAAAGGCGCCATTTACCTTTACATCAGGAGCAGCGGTAGGTGAGAGCTCGTTATATTGGGCAACCAAATCACTGGTTCGTTTTTCAAATTCTGCGCGATCGGCATCGCTCCACCAATTATTTAAGTTGCCATCGCCATCATATTGCGAACCTTGATCATCAAATCCATGGCCAATTTCATGGCCAATGACCGCGCCAATTCCGCCATAGTTGGCAGCATCATCGGCATCTGGATTGAAAAATGGTGGCTGCAAAATCGCGGCCGGAAAGACAATTTCATTAAAGCCAGGAGAGTAGTAGGCATTAACAGTCTGAGGCGTCATGCCCCATTCATCGCGATTAATCGGCCCACCCAATTTATTTAATTCGTAGTCGCGTTCGAACTTTGCAATAGCGCCAAGATTTGTATGTAGATCATCGCCAATTTCTAGAGCGCTGTAATCTCGCCACTTATCTGGGTAGGCAATCTTTGGGGTGAACTTACCAAGTTTTTCCAGAGCTTTAACTTTGGTCTGGTCGGTCATCCAATCTAAATTCTTTATTGAAATTTCATAGGCTTTCAATAGATTCTGAACTAGAACTTCCATCTTTCGCTTAGATTCCTCAGGAAAATGGCGTTTTACATACTCTTTTCCAATCTCTTCTCCTAAAGCCCCTTCGACAAAAGAGATAGCTCGCTTCCAGCGCTCGCGAAGTTGAGGTGTTCCGGAGAGAGTAGTGCCATAGAAAGCGAAATTCTGATTTACCAAATCCTCATTTAAATAACCTGCAGAGCTGGAGAGAATCTGCCAACGGAGCCAATTTCGCCATGCCTCAACCTCTGCGGGGCCAAAGGATCCCAAGAGTTTTGAGAGCCCTTCAAAGAAAGATGGTTCGCGAACTACAACTTCAGCAAACTTTTCGGGAGCCACCTTTCCAGCTGCGATATAGCCATCCCAATCGATATTTGGAGAGAGCTCCTTTAATTGCGCAAAGCTCTTTTTATTGTATGTAGCAATGGCATCGCGATCTTTTACTTGATCCCAATGGTATGAAGCAATCTCTGTCTCAAGTTTTAAGAGTAGATTGGCATCAATTGCAATTCCAGAAAGTGTCGACATTTTTTGTACATGCTCTAAAAAGGCTTCACGGATTGGTGCATATTGCTCCTCGCGGTAGTAAGCCTCATCTGGCAGAGAGAGCCCACCTTGGTAGATATAAATTGCATATTGGGTGGAATTTCCAACATCAGGATAGATATATGCTCCGAAGATTCCTGGGCCACCATGAATCTCTAACTCGCCAATGGTTGCCATTAAGCTCTTTGCATCCACAATCGCTTCGGCTTTAGCCAAATCTTCTTTAATCGGCTTGGTGCCATCGGCCTCAATCTTTTCAGTGTTCATGAAAGACTTATAAAGGCGCCCAATCTTTCCCTTATCTCCTTCAATTATCTCTTTGACTTGAGCTTCAGCTGTCAGGAAGAGCTCGTAGGTGATTCCTGAATTGCTTCGGTCGGCAGGAATCTCATGAGTAGCGAGCCAAGATCCATTTGCATAGACATATAGATCATCTTGCGGACGTACCTTGGTATCAAAGAGGTTCTTATCAATACCTGACTTCATCAAAGCTCCTTCAATTTTGATATTAGTTGAATATTCAACAACGTGGCTAGACTACCCTTATGGCAAGTCAACCAAAGTGGCTAACCCCGGCAGAGGAATCTGCATGGCGTAAATATATTGTGGCTAGCCGCCGATTGCTTGAAGCCCTCGATGATGATTTAGCTAAAAATGGCCTATCCCTTTCGGATTATGAAATTCTGGTTCATCTATCAGATGCAAAAGATCGCTCACTTCGAATGTCCGATTTAGCAGAGAAGACCATTCTCTCTAGAAGTCGCCTCTCACATCGCATTAAATATATGGAAGGCAAAGGTTGGGTGGAGCGCCAAAAGTGCGAATCAGATAAACGCGGAACTTGGGCAGTTATGACAAACAAGGGCTGGAATGCAATTGTTAAAGCCGCACCTGATCATGTTGAAAGTATTCGCAAAAGATTTATTGATCAAATAAACAAAGCAGATCAAGCAAATATCGCAGCTGCATTCGATAAGGTTGAGAAAGTACTTCGCAAAGAGAGCGAAAAATAGTTTTTAAAATTTAAAGAAATGAAAAACCCGCCACATAAAGTGGCGGGTTTTTCTAAACGTAATCAGAAGATTACTTAGCTGCTGCCTTCTTACGACGACGCTTCTTTGGAGCTGCTGCTGGAGCTGCTGCCTTCTTACGACGACGCTTTGGAGCTGCCTTCTTAGCTGCTGCCTTCTTGCGACGCTTTGGAGCTGCCTTCTTAGCTGCTGCCTTCTTGCGGCGCTTTGGAGCTGCCTTCTTAGCTGCTGCCTTCTTACGGCGGCGCTTTGGCGCTGCCTTCTTTGCTGCTGGCTTAGCAGCTGCCTTCTTACGGCGCTTTGGTGCAGCCTTCTTAGCTGCTGCCTTCTTACGTGCTGCCACGTATTTCTCCTATCGAACTGAACCGGATCCGT
>JBEAMP010000034.1:0-3286 GCA_041165905.1 Actinomycetota bacterium | reverse complement strand
GTTGGCGTTCGTCGCAATTCACCATTGGTAGTCGGGTTAGGTGATGGCGAGAATTTCATGGCCTCAGATGTGGCGGCATTTATCGAATATACAAAACGAGCTGTGGAATTGGGTCAAGATGAAGTTGTAACTATTACTCCAACTTCAATTTCTATTACAGATCTTGATGGAAATGCTCTAAAGCCACGTGAGTATCAAATCACTTGGGATGCTGCAGCAGCCCAAAAAGGCGGATACGCACACTTCATGTTAAAAGAGATTTTCGAGCAGCCTAAAGCAGTTGCAGATACATTGCTTGGCAGGATGATTGATGGTCGGATTTCTCTTGATGAATTAAATCTAAGTGACTCCGAATTGAAATCGTTACAGAAAATTGTGGTGCTAGCTTGTGGTACTGCGTATCACGCAGGGCTAGTTGCAAAGTATGCAATTGAAAAGTGGGCGCATATCCCAGTAGAGGTTGAGCTTGCTTCAGAATTTAGATACCGCGATCCAATAGTTGATAAAAATACTTTGGTAATTGCAATTTCCCAATCTGGCGAAACTATGGACACTTTGATGGCACTACGCCATGCAAAGGAATTTGGCGCTCGAGTTTTAGCAGTCTGCAACACCAATAGTTCAACAATTCCACGCGAATCTGATGCAGTTATTTATACCCATGCAGGTCCAGAGATTGCAGTTGCATCGACCAAAGCGCTTCTTACCCAAATTGTCGCAACTTACTTAATCGGCTTACATTTAGCTGAAGTGCGTGGCACTTTAGATAGCTCGCAAGTTTCTGAAATTTATAGTGAAATGTTAGAACTTCCGGCAAAATTAGAACAAATATTAGAAACTGTAGAGCCATTAAGAGAACTAACTCGTAAGTTTGCAGAAAAGAATACAGTTTTATTTTTAGGTCGCCATGTTGGTTTCCCAGTGGCGCTAGAGGGTGCGTTAAAACTGAAGGAGCTTGCATATATTCATGCAGAAGGCTTTGCAGGCGGCGAACTCAAACATGGCCCAATTGCGCTAATTGAAGAAGGTACGCCAGTTATTGCCATAGTTCCTAATACACACGAACATGGTTTAGATGAAAAAATGCTCTCAAATATTCAAGAGGTAAGAGCTCGAGGTGCAAAAGTTATTGCAATTGCATCAGAGGGAATTGAGATTCCAGGAGCAGCTCATGTAATTAGAATTCCAAACTCTCCACAGATGCTGCAACCAGTTTTGGCAACAGTGCCACTTCAAGTTTTTGCCTATGAAATGGCGTGTGCTCGCGGTACTGATGTTGATCAGCCACGCAATTTGGCAAAATCTGTAACGGTGGAATAAGTGGACCCACGTCGTAAGCAATTTAATCGCGCATTAAAATGGGCAGCTACACTTTTTATTGGTTTTCTTTTGGTTACACATCAAGTAATTATCAATGGTCCCTTAATTCATCTTGATGCCATAATTTTCAATGCTGACCGTCCTAAGCTAACTTCGCTTGAAAGAGTGATTTTGCTTCGTATTGATAATTTAGGCTTGCGCGGCGTTACTGCAACCATATTATTAATTACCGCTTTCTTTATTGCACGTAGATTTAAATCATGGAGACCACTTAATCTTTCAATATTGGCGGTATTAGCTTTGAATTTGGTAGTTGGACTTGCAAAGCTTGGTGTTGGCAGAACAAAACCACGCTTGAATGTTGATTTAGTATATGCAGGCGGCCTTTCTTACCCATCGGGCCATGCATCAAATGCAATCCTTACTTGGGGAGTTTTGGCATATATTCTTTATCGATATTCGCATCCAGATGCATGGCATCCATTTGCCATGGGACTACTTGCCGGAGCATTCACATTGGGCGTCTGCATAGTTTCAGCTTTTAGAAACACTCACTGGGTCAGCGATCTTCTGGGCGGATTATTTATTGGTGGCGCGCTATTAGTTATGGTTATCGCTGTAGATAGGTTCGTTCCTTCTGAGAAACAGACAAGGTAGCGGTGCAAAATGATTGACGGAGTTGGCATAGATGTAGTCGACATTGCTCGTTTCCAAGAATCTTTAGAACGCACACCTGGTTTAAAAGATCGCTTATTTACAGAAGGTGAAAAGTCCAAAGGGATTTCATCGCTTGCTGCACGCTTTGCGGCCAAAGAAGCATTAGCTAAAGCTTTACATGTTCCCGCGGGATTAAATTGGCAAGATTGCGAAATCATAAATCTTGAAAATGGTCGACCGGTATTTCTATTTCATAATCAGATTGCCGAGTTAATTGATGGTGCAGATGTACATCTATCTCTCTCGCATGATGCGGGGATCGCTTCAGCAATGGTTGTGATTGAAAGATGAGAGAAGTAGAGATTGATTTAGCTGCGCTAAAGGCAAATTTAAAATTAATCAAAGCTAAAGCTGGTGTTCCAGTTCTAGCTATCGTAAAAGCTGATGCATACGGTCATGGTTTGATTCCATGCGCAACAGCGGCGGTAGAGGCGGAGGCGGATTATTTAGGGGTCGCGCTACTAGAAGAGGCTTTTGCGCTTCGTGAAGCAGGTATTAATGCGCCAATACTTGCTTGGTTAAACCCACCAGGATTGGATTTCAAGCGCGCAGTGGCAGCAAAGATAGATTTAGGCATCTCTTCATTAGAAGTATTTGATGAAGTAAATGCAATTGATGGTGCACGAATACATTTAAAAGTTGAAACTGGAATGGGTAGAAATGGTTTTTCTACGGAATGGCCTGATTTGTTAAAGCGCGATTTAGGAAAAGTAGTTGGATTAATGACTCACTTTGCTCGCGCAGATGAACCAAATGAAGCCCAAAATAAATTACAGACTGAGAATTTTGAAGCTCGTATAAATGATTTAAAGGAAAAGGGAATCACGCCGATTCGCCATATTTCTAATACCGCTGCCACACTTTCAAATCAGGCGGCTAGATTAGATATGGTCCGAGTCGGAATCGCGATGTATGGCTTATCTCCATTAGGTCGAGATCCATCTCTCCAACCTGTAATGAAAGTGCGTGCGAAATTAGTTTTGGTAAAAGAGATGCCAGCTAATCATCCGATTGGTTATGGAGCAACTGCACATACAAAGAGCCCAACAAAAATTGGAATTGTAGGAATGGGATATGCAGATGGCATTCCAAGAAACACAAACTCAGCAGCCGGTGTTACTTTTCAAGGTAAGAGCGCTCCAATAATCGGAAGAGTATCGATGGATCAATTTGCCGTTGATCTAGGTGCAGATTCAAATGCAAAAACTGGCGACTGGGTGACAGTCATTGGTGAAAATTATGATGCATA
>JBEAMP010000033.1:0-6003 GCA_041165905.1 Actinomycetota bacterium | reverse complement strand
TAAAGAATGCAATTTCTAAATCATGTTCTCTTTGGCCATCAGATAATTTGGTTTGGAATTCACCAGTTTCAGCATCAACTAGGTAGGCCGCAAATCCTTCGGCGTCGCGGCGAAATAAAGTATTAGATAAAGAACAGTCTCCCCACCAAAAACCAAGTAAATGTAATTGCACTAATAGATATGCAAGTGCATTAGCCATATTGTTAATGTCATGTTCGGAAACGGACTGCGAAAGTACAACACGGTAAGGAAGTGAATATGGCAGGAACCTGGTAGCAATTGCGCAAGGTAACTCTTCCCCTGCTGAATTAGTTCGGCCTTCAATCACTGCGATAGGTTCTACGCTTGGCGCACCTAATTTCTTTAGCTCAATCAGCGCTTTGTATTCGCGCTTTGCAAACTCGACTACCGTCTCTTTAACAGCATAAATTTCTGAATTTGAATCCTCTTCGTCAGCTCTCACCAGACGAACCACGTGCCTAGAAATACCGCGCTTTTCTGCCAGATTCGGATCTTCAGGCCAATCTTCTAATGGTCTTTCCCATGGCAAGCCAATTACTGCGCCGATCTCCTCGCCTAGGCCAGTAATTCGCAGTGACATGGGCTTATTCTCTCGTAATTGGGTCATGTAATTACAATTAAGACATGGCAATTACTAAGCGGTTACGCAAAACTTCGGTTAAATCACAGAAATCCACTGAAAATTTTGGAATTCCTGGAGCGCCAATTGAGAAAAGTTCTCCTTTCTACTTTGGATTTCTTGCAACAACTGGAGCATTGACCGCATTCGTGTTGTTGCGTTCACTTGCGGCAGCTAGCCAAATATTTGTTCTCATTTTAATTTCAATATTCTTGGCAATGGGTCTAAATCCAGCAGTTGAATTCTTTAAGAATCGTGGATTGAGTAGAGGTGCTGCGGTTTCTGCGATTCTAAGCATAGTTCTAATTTTTGTAGGAGTTTTGGCGATATTGATTATCCCCCCAGTTGTTCGACAAACCACCAGTCTGATTGAGAGTGCGCCAACCCTTTTAGATAATTTAAAGAGTAACCCATTCATATATGACATAAATACTCATTATGGAATCATCGATTCGATTACCCAAAAGCTTGAATCAATTACAAGTGACGGAACTTTGCTAATTTCGGCATTTGGTGGAATTGTCGGTGTAGGTAAATCATTTATTTCTGGCATCTTTACTGCATTAACTATTTTGGTTCTTACTATGTATTTCACAATTTCGCTTCCGCAAGTAATTGATCAAGCAATTCGTTTGGCACCTGCTTCAAGACGTCCACGAATTAAGGCGCTAACTGCAGGAATAGTTGCTCGAATTGGCGCATTCGTAGGTAGCCAAATTTCAGTAGCTTTCGCAGCAGGTGTAGTGATGGGAATTTTCTGTGCAATATTTGGATTGCCATCTCCTATTGCGCTGGGAATGCTGGTCTTCATCTGTGGCTTGATTCCATTGATTGGTCACTTCATCGGGGCTTCTATACTTACGATTGTAGGACTAACGCAATCATTAACTACTGGAATCGCAATTTTTGTCGCATATTTGATCTACCAACAAGTTGAGAATTACTTGATAATGCCAAAAATTATGCATAAGACCCTGTCCATTCCTGGACTTGTGACTATCGTAAGTGCATTAATCGGAGCTTCATTGCTTGGTTTAGTTGGCGGCATCTTGGCGGTGCCAATTGCAGCATCAATCCTTTTGATTTTAGAAGAGGTTGTTTACCCGAAAGCAGATCAATCTTAAATCTTTGTAGGTAATGGGTATTTCTCTGGGACTACCCTTCTAACAATTTCATCATGAACAAATTGCACTGAAGGTTCGCCCAACCAAAGGTGTTTCATATTAACGCCTTCAATAATCTCTATTTGAGGAATTAATGCAAATTTCTCTTTGGCTAATGCAGGTGACAAATATTCGTCATGTTCTGGTACCAGAGCAATTACGGGCCGACCATCAGCTGCCCAAAACTTCAACTCTTCTTGAGTTGTATACATAAGTGGTGGACTAAGAAGAAAGATTCCCTTAATTCGCTTATCTTTGGCGTACTTAAGAGTTAATTCTGTTCCGAATGACCAACCAACTACCCAGAAATTTTCTAGTTTCAAGTTGTCTAAACAATATTTAATCATTGCTTCAACATCATGCTGTTCAAGTTTTGTTTGATCATAAGAACCAGAACTCGTGCCTTGATCACTGGTGGTACCACGGGTGTTAAAGCGCACGATAGTTAAATCTGCCAATGCAGGCAAACGGTTTGCAGCTTTTTTATAAACATGAGAATCCATCATGCCGCCACCAGTTGGATTTGGGTGGCACATCAGAAGTGCACCTCTCGAGGGATTTAATGGTGCTGCGACCTCTACGACCAAATCAATGCCATCTGAAGTAGTAACTTTGGTCAGATTTCGCTTAGATGGAAGCACAGTGCTGGGGCGCAAGACTTCAGACATGGCATAAATTCTAATGGTCGTTACCATTAACTCATGACCCACTTTCAATCTTTAAATCCCGCCACCGGTGAAGTGGTTGCAGATCATCGTATTTTTACTAAAGATGAGGTTGATAGCGCAGTGCGCTTGGCTCAAAAAGGATTTATGAAGTGGGGAATGTTAAGTTTTTCAGCGCGCAAGAAAGTATTGCTTTCTTGGAAAGATGAAATCTCTTCTCGTTTTGAAGATTTTGCGCAACTTATATCGGCAGAGACCGGCAAACCTATCGGTGATTCAAGATTAGAAGTATCTATAGCTATTGCGCATTTATCCTGGGCTGCCAAAAAAGCCGGTTACTATTTGAAGGAGCAAAGTCGTAAACCTGGATTGCTAATGTTCAATATGCAAGCAGAGGTACATCGCATTCCTTTTGGCGTAATTGGTGTCATTGGTCCCTGGAACTATCCAATTTTTACACCTATGGGTTCAATTGCTTATGCGCTTGCTTCAGGTAATACCGTGGTCTTTAAACCAAGTGAATTCACGCCAGGTGTAGGAAAACTTCTAGAAGAAACTTTTGCGAAAGCTACAGATATTCCAAATGTTCTAACAACCATTACGGGATTAGGCGAAACTGGAAAATTTTTATGCGAATCACGAATTTCTAAATTAGCATTCACTGGTTCAACTAGAACTGCAAAATTGGTAGCAGAGACGTGCTCAAAAAATATGGTTCCCGTACTTCTTGAATGTGGTGGTAAAGATCCCGTTTTAGTAGATAAGGATGCTAATCTCAAATTAGCTGCTGAGTACACAATCTGGTCAGCGATGGCAAATGCCGGACAATCTTGCATTGGTGCAGAACGTGTTTATGTGCATGAAAAAATTGCCGAAAAGTTTCAAAAAGAAGTACTCAATATCGTCAGAAACTTAGAGCCTGGAATTAGTTATGGTCCAGCAACTATGCCAAAGCAGCTTGAAATCATTAAAAGGCATATCGAATCAGCGACAAGCGCTGGTGCAAAGATGCTTTTTGGTGATGTGAATTCGGTAAATGAAAGAATCGTAAATCCAGTTGTAATGGCTGATGTGCCTGAAGATTGCAGCGCAATGACTGAAGAGACTTTTGGGCCAACTATCGCTATTAATAAGGTAGCAAATATGGATGAAGCAATTGCGTTATCAAATGCCTCTGAATATGGACTTGGAGCTTCGGTTTTCTCAAAGCGACATGGATATGCAATTGCCAAGCGCTTGGAATGTGGAATGGTCGGTATCAACACCGCTTTTACTTTCGCAGCTATTCCAACGGTCCCATTTGGTGGAGCAAAGCAGAGCGGTTACGGACGCATTCATGGACCAGAAGGTCTATATGAATTTACATATGCAAGAACTCTGGTAAAACCAAAATTTGAAATTCCATTAAGAGCAACTTCATTTAAACGCACTGCAGGTCAAGAAAAATTAATTTCTAAATTAAGTAAATGGTTTAGTTAGTAACGCGGCGCATTTCTGGTGCGCTGTGTATTTGGCTTGCGATTAGCGCGATTATTCCAACAAGCTTTATGCCAGTGTCTTCTGGAATCTTCGTCGCCTTCAATCCAAGCAACAATGTGAGGAGTTGCCATAGGAATCATCTGATCGCAACCTGGGCAGCGATATGGTTTATTGGAACTTGAGCCAGTTAGCTGTCTAACAACATAAATTCCATCATGATGTTCTTCGATAATTTGATTTGATGTTGATGGGTCGCGCTCTTCCGTCTTGGGACGGCGATTTTTTGGATAATTTCTGCGCGGGCTCACTCGCCTATTTTCGCATTTATCTGCCAAATGTGGCATCGTGAAGCCATGTCCGTAGTTAAAGTTCATGGATTAACCAAGCAATATGGAGAATTAAACGCAGTTGCTGGGGTTGATTTGAATATCGAACAAGGCGAAATATTCTCGCTGCTTGGCCCTAATGGTGCAGGAAAGACGACTACGGTTGAAATTCTTGAAGGATTTAGACCTCGCTCCTCTGGAAGCGTTTCAGTCTTAGGCATTGATCCAAATAATGGTGATAGCGCCTGGAGAAACCGATTAGGAATTGTCCATCAAAATAGCCAAGATGCTGGCGACTTAAGTGTTGCCGAAACTGTTCACCACTTTGCTAAGTATTATCAAAACTCTAGAGATGCAGATGAAGTAATAAGCGCTGTAGGTTTAGATGAAAAGCGTGGCTCATTAATCCGTAACTTATCTGGTGGGCAGCGTAGACGTTTAGATGTCGCATTAGGCATCATCGGTAATCCAGAGCTCTTATTCTTAGATGAACCAACTACCGGATTTGATCCTGAAGCTCGTCGTCAATTCTGGGATTTAATTAAATCATTGCAACAAGCCGGGACCACTATCTTGTTAACTACTCATTATCTTGATGAGGCTGAAGCATTAGCAGATAGAGTCGCAGTAATTAACCGTGGAAAGATAGTTGAAGTAGCAACACCAGCTACTTTAGGAAATCGTCAAAATGCACTAGCTCTTGTTAAATGGAGAGATGGCGAAAGTGAATCAAATCAGCCGACCGAATTTATAAAAGAACTCGCTGCTAAATACCATGGCGAAATTCCAGAGTTACAAGTGATTCGCCCTTCACTTGAAGATATTTATTTAAGAATGATTGGTGAGTAATGAACACAATCAAATTAGGTTTGCATCGCGGTTCTTTGGAAATAAGACAATTTATGCGCCAAAGAGAATCTGTCGTTTTCACCATCTTTTTCCCATTAATTTTGATGGTAATTTTCGGATCAGTTTTTAAGGACACCATCGCACCAGGCGTTAAATTCAGCCAATATTTTGTGGCGGGAATGATCGCATCTGGAATGGTAAATAGCGGTTTCCAGCAATTAGCAATCATGATTCCTATGGAACGTGATGCAGGTGCTCTAAAACGATTAAGAGGCACCCCGATGCCGCTTGCTTCATATTTCATTGGTAAATCAATACTTGTTTTAGCATCAATGATTGTGCAAACGGTATTGCTAATTGCAGGCGGAGTTGCTTTCTTTGGTTTAAAACTTCCAGCAACATCTGAAAAATGGTGGCTATTCATTCTCCTATTAGTTTTAGGAAGTGCAAACTCAACTGCACTTGGTATTGCCTTCTCTGCAATTCCAAAATCAGGTCGCGGTGCTTCTGCTGTGGTTTCGCCGGTCGTAATTATTCTTCAGTTCTTTAGCGGTGTATTCTTTATATTTACTCAGCTACCTCACTGGATGCAACAAGTTGCCGCGATATTCCCACTTAAATGGCTGACTCAAGGTATGCGAGAAGTATTTTTACCCGATTCATTCGCGCTTGAAGAGGTAGCAAAAAGTTGGGAAACCAATCGAGGAATATTGGTTAACGTGATCTGGTTAGTATTAGGAGTGGCATTAGCCATTAAGACCTTTAGATGGGATCGTGATTGAGAAAAACTCTTGTGGCGCTAGTTGCGTTTTCGCTGATAAGCGGAAGCGCGAACGCTGCGACCAAGAAACCATCTCCAACTGCAACAGCTAAAGCAACTG
>JBEAMP010000032.1:0-9238 GCA_041165905.1 Actinomycetota bacterium | reverse complement strand
AAAGCCGCTCGCGATAAGTAGGTAGATTTATGTCCAATTTATCGTTTTACGTTCATATCCCTTACTGCGTAAAACGATGTGGGTATTGCGACTTTAATACCTACACGCCTGCTGAATTACGCGAAGGCGGAACTCTCGAAACTGTTTCACAAGGGTTTGTTGACTCCTTAATTGCCGAAGTCACCTTTGCATCAAGAACTTCAACTACCACCATCCCAACCATTTTCTTTGGAGGCGGAACTCCATCATTGATGCCGGCTCAAGAACTGGGCAGAGTGATTGAATTACTCAAGCAACGTTGGGAATTCACTTCAGATATAGAAATAACCATGGAATGCAATCCGGATACTTTAACTTTGCTATCGCTTGAAGAGTATCGTGCAATCGGAATAAATCGAATTTCAATGGGTATGCAATCGGCCAACCAGACGGTACTCCAGGTGCTAGATCGCACGCATAACCCAGAGAATGTAGCCAAATCAGTGGAGAACGCCCGAAAAGCTGGATTCGACAATATTAGTTTAGATTTAATTTATGGCACACCTGGTGAAACTCTTGAACAATGGGAATCTTCAGTGAAGACAGCACTTTCTTACACTGTCGATCATCTAAGTGCATACGCTTTAATTGTAGAAGATGGCACTAAATTATCTGCAAAAATTAAACGTGGTGAAATAAATAAACCAGATGATGACTTGATGGCGCAGATGTATTTAATTGTTGATGATTTAGCATCAAAAGCCGGCTTAACGTGGTACGAACTAAGTAATTGGGGTCGACCTGCTGCACACAACTTGGTCTATTGGCAGAATCAGAATTGGTGGGGTTTGGGTCCAGGCGCACATTCTCATATCGATGGAACACGTTGGTGGAATGTAAAACATCCAAGTAAATATCAGGAGAAGTTAGCCGCTTTTGAATCTCCCATGCAAGATCGTGAAGTTTTAGGCGAAACAGAAAAACGTGATGAGAAAATAATGTTACAAATTCGATTGCGAGAAGGAATTGCCAAGGATGAGTTAACTGAAACACAGTTGAAAATTCTCGAGAACTATCCGGAGCAAGTTATGAGCGTTAATAATCGCCTGGTATTGACCCCTCAAGGGCGCTTGATTGCAGACCGAATAGTCCGTGAATTGATCTAGGCTATAAAATCTGCCAATTATGAGCCGCCGCCTAGAAATTCTTCGCGCAATCGTCGACGAGTACGTTGCTACTCAAGAACCGGTTGGCTCTAAAGCTTTGGCTGAAAATCACAATCTCGGTGTTTCGCCAGCGACAATCAGAAATGAAATGGCAGTTCTTGAAGAAGAGGGTTTAATTACTCAACCGCACACATCAGCAGGAAGAATCCCAACAGATCTTGGTTATAGAACTTTTGTTGATCAACTTTCGTCAGTTAAGCCACTATCTGCTCCGGAACGCCGCGCTATCGAAACTTTCTTAGAAGGTGCGCTCGATTTGGATGACGTGGTAATGCGAACAGTGAAATTACTTGCAGACGTTACCAAGCAAGTTGCAGTTGTGCAGTACCCATCTCTAGTGAAGTCTCGAGTTCGTCACGTCGAACTTGTCCTTTTAAATTCTGCTCGTACCATGTTGATTTTGATTACAGATACCGGTCGCGTTGAACAAAGAGTAATTGAATTAGCCACAGAAGTTGATGACGAATTCTTAAATTCGATGCGCATCAAACTTAATAATTCTATTTCGGGTCAACGATTGCCAGATGTTGCAGATCGTCTTACGGCATTGATGGATTCCTTAAATCAAGGTGATAGAAGAAATATGGCAGTCGTTATCTCAACATTAATAGAGATGGCGCTTGAGAAGCCAGAAGAGAAAGTCGTGCTTGCAGGTACGGCAAATTTAACTAGATTCCGTCAAGATTTTTCTGCTCAAATTCACCCAATTTTGGAAGCGCTTGAGGAGCAGGTTGTTCTGTTACGTCTTTTAGGAGGCGCTTCAAGTGGCGTTCAAGTTTTAATTGGAAGCGAACAAACCGAAGTTAATTTAAGAGAAACTTCAGTGATATCTACAAGTTATGGCGAGGTAGGGGCGTTGGGAGTAATTGGACCAACACGTATGGATTACGCAAGCTCTATGGCTGCAGTTAGCGCAGTTGCAAACTACGTAAGTAGGTATCTACAAGATTTCACGGGGGATATTGCAAATGGCTGATTTGTACGAGACCCTCGGAGTAACTAGAGATGCAAATGCTGATGAAATTAAACGTGCATATCGAAAATTAGCGCGCGAATTGCATCCAGATATCAATCCTGATCCAGCGGTTCAAGAAAGATTCAAAGAAGTAACAGCTGCATATGATGTTTTAAGTGACGATCAAAAACGTCGTCAATATGACATGGGTGGAAACCCATTTGGTGCAGGTGGCGGTGGATTTAATGGTGGCTTTGGTTTCAATGACATCATGGACGCATTTTTTGGACAAGGTGGGCAATCTCGTGGTCCGCGTTCAAGAGCAAGAGCCGGACAAGATGCTTTGATTAGAGTTGAAGTTTCATTAGAAGAGGCCTGCTTCGGAACTGATCGTGAATTAAATGTTGAAAGCGCAGTACGTTGCGAAAAATGTTCAGGAACTGGTTGCAAAGAAGGAACCAGCCCATCAACTTGTGGCATTTGTAAGGGACGCGGCGAAACTCAACAAGTAACACGTTCTATTCTTGGACAAGTTATGACTTCGCGACCATGTGCCGCATGCCAAGGATTCGGAACCACAATTTCATCACCATGTCGCGAATGCCATGGCGATGGACGAGTTAGAGCTAGACAAACTATTAATGTGAATATTCCAGGCGGCGTAGAAACCGGCAATCGCATCCAATTAGCAGGTCGCGGCGAAGTTGGTCCAGGAGGCGGACCTGCTGGTGATTTATATGTAGAAATTATTCAAAAGGAGCATGAGTACTTAGTAAGAGATGGGGATACTTTGCACTTAGCGCTCTCAATTCCGTTTAGCGCAGCTACTTTAGGTACTAAAACTAAAGTGCAATCACTCGATGGAGAAGAAGAGATTGAAATCAAAGCAGGCACTCATTCTGGTGCGAAAATTGCATTGAAACAAAGAGGAATGACTCGCTTAAGAGGTTCTGGTCGCGGTGACTTAATCGTGCACATTGAAGTTTTAACTCCAACAAAATTAAGTCGCGAAGAAGAGGAACTTATTCGTAAATTCGCTCAGCTAAGAGGCGAAGATGGTAATTCCGCCAGCGTGAAAGCTGATGATGGTTCGCTTCTTAATAAATTACGCGGAGCTTTTAGATTCTAATGCTCCAACTTTTCTTTGTTGACGACATAAACATTCCACAATTAACTGGAGATAATGCTCATCATGCAGATCGGGTACTTCGATTAACCGTTGGTGAGGAAATTCTAATTTCAGATGGAATAGGTAATTGGGCACAATGTTCAATTACTTCTGTTTCAAAGAAAGAGATTGGACTTTCGATATTACGCAAAGATTTTGAACAAAGAGAATCAAATAATATTTCGGTACTTCAAGCTCTACCAAAGAGTGATCGTGCTAAAGAGACGGTTGAATTACTCACCGCAGCTGGAGTCTCAACAATATATCCTTGGCAATCTGCGCGATCAATTGGTAAGGAATCCGATAAGTGGGAAATTGCCGCAGTCGAAGCCAGTAAGCAAAGTCGAAGATTCCATATTCCTAAAGTTTCGGCAAAACTAGATACAAATGCAGCAATCAAAATATTAAATGAATTTGATCAGATTCTGATTTGCCATGAGACCGCTAAAAGTAAGATTTCAGATGTAGTTATTTCAGCTAAAAATACATTGATTGTTATCGGCCCTGAAGGTGGATTAACAGAGGCAGAACTGGAAATATTTGCAAAAGCTGGCGGAAAGGTAATTAAGTTAGGACGACCTATATTACGTTCGGCACATGCGGGAATTGCAGCAGTTAGCGCAGTTAGTGCGCTTATGAGGGTATGGTAATTACATGGCGTTAGATCCGAATTGCATATTTTGCAAAATAATCGAAGGTGAAATTCCAGCGGAGATTGTCTATCGAGACGAGAACGTTGTGGCATTTAATGATTTAAACCCGCAGGCACCAATACATGTTTTATTGGTGCCAACTTTGCATGTCGAAAATGCAGCCGCGTTAGCTGAAGCAAGCGCCGTGGTTTCGGCCTCCTTATTGCGAGCAGCGAAAGTTATTGCGAATGAGCGGGCGCTACCTGGATATAGAACTGTCTTTAATACCGGCGAAGCGGCAGGACAATCTGTTTTCCACGCTCATATGCACCTATTAGGTGGACGTGATTTCACCTGGCCACCTGGTTAGACTTCAACCTACAAATGGAACGAACCCTGATAACGGTACCGACCGCCATTCCAATGGTCGCACTTGTTGGCCCAGCCGATAAAAATCTTAGAGAAATTGAAAGTGCTTTTCCTAATGTCTCTATGACAGTCCGCGGTAATGAAATTGCACTTCGCGGAGATGTCGAAGAATGTGACAAAGTCGAACAGCTCGTAACTGAATTATTAGTTGTACTTAGATCTGGTCAAGATATAAATCCGGAAGTAATTAAGCGTTCTATTTCGATGCTCAAATCTAATCCGCAAAAACATCCCGCAGAAGTTTTATCTTTAAATATTGTCAGTAACCGAGGTCGAACCATAAGACCAAAGACCGCAAATCAAAAAGCATACGTTGAAGCGATTGCAGAAAATACAATTACTTTTGGAATTGGGCCAGCCGGAACAGGTAAGACATATTTGGCGATGGCCAAAGCAGTAGCGGCGCTACAGGCACGGGAAATTAACCGAATCATTCTTACTCGACCTGCAGTAGAAGCTGGCGAGCATCTTGGTTTTCTGCCTGGAACTTTGACTGAAAAAATAGATCCATACTTAAGACCACTATTTGATGCTCTTCATGACATGTTGGATCAAGATGCCATTCCAAAATTGATGCAATCAGGTGTTATTGAAGTGGCGCCACTTGCATACATGCGTGGCCGAACCTTGAATGATTCATTTATTATTTTGGATGAAGCGCAAAACACAACACCGGAACAGATGAAAATGTTTTTAACTCGTCTGGGATTTGGTTCGAAAATGGTTATTACTGGCGATGTAACCCAGGTTGATTTACCAGGTGGCAAGAATTCAGGCCTTGCAACAATCCGTAAAATATTAGATGGCGTAGATGACATCGCATTCTTAGATTTAACTGCAGAAGATGTGGTCCGCCATCGTTTAATAAGCGACATTGTTAGTGCATATGAGGCATATGACGAACAACGAGAGAAAAATCTCTCACAAACTCGTCAATTAAGATGATTGAAATTGAAAACCGTTCAGGACAACTTGCCCCTGAATCTGAAATACAAAAGTTATTGGAATTTTCAATACGCGAACTCGGCTTGCACCCAGAATGCGAATTAACTTTGGCATTTATCAACGATGAAGAGATGGAACAGCTGCATATCAAGTGGATGGATTTACCTGGTTCTACAGATGTCATGAGTTTTCCGATGGACGAATTAAAACCAAATGACCCCGAACCTGGAATTCTTGGGGATATTGTAATTTCTCCAGTTTTTGCCCGTGCACAAGCTGATAAAGCTGGCCATTCTTTCGAACACGAGATAAAAATATTAGCTGCACATGGTTTACTGCACCTTTTGGGCTATGACCATCAAGAACTTGAAGACGAGAAAGTAATGTTTGCCTTGCAAGAAGATCTAGTGAAGAGGTCTGCAAAATGAAGTACTTTCTTTTGGCTGTCGTTATGTTCTTAACTGGCTTTTCTGCAATCTTCATTAGACCTTTCTCAAAATTCATTGTAGGAATTGCCAACATTTTGACACCTGGCCAGAGATTTAAGACTAACATTTTTAAAAACGAAGAAGAATTACGCGAATTAGTAAATCAAGCGCACGAACGTGGTTTAGTTGAAGAAGACGAACACGAAATGATTCACTCAGTTTTTGAGCTAGGCGATACATTGGTCCGCGAATTGATGGTCCCGCGTACAGAGATGGTTTGGATCGAACATGATAAAACTTTGCGTCAAGCTCTTTCATTGGCTCTTCGTTCAGGATATTCGCGTATTCCGGTAACAGGAGACAGCATTGATCAAATCATAGGTATTGCTTACATTAAAGATTTAGCAAAACGTTCGCACGATCACCGCGAAGCAGAACAAACTGAAAAAGTAGAGCAGTTAATGCGACCTGTGGTCTTTGTACCTGAAAATAAATCGGCTGCCGAGTTGTTAAAAGATATGCAGAGAGACCAAATCCACTTGGCAATAGTTGTCGACGAATATGGCGGCACTGCTGGACTAATTACAATTGAAGATATTATTGAAGAAATTGTTGGTGAAATCGCTGATGAATTTGATGACGAAGAAGATCAATTTGTCTGGATTTCTGAGGATAAATTAAAGGTACAAGCAAAAGTACATGTTGAAGACCTTGCATCTGAATTAGAAATTGAACTTGACCCCGAATTAATTGAAGGTGTCGACACTATCGGTGGTTTAATGGCAAAAGTATTAGGCCGAGTACCAATTCCAGGCTCAACATTCAATTTATCGGGCTGGAAAGTAACTGCAGAACGTCCTATTGGTAGGCGTCGCCGAATTAGTTCCATGATTCTTGAGCGACAGGAATCTGAAGTAGAGCTGTAATCACCTGTAATCTTGCGTTATGCGAGTTTTACGATTTACTCCAAAACCTGGTGGCGAATTAGGCAATGATCCACTTTTCGGCCTATTAGAAGATGATGAGAAAACTATCTCGATTGTGAATGGTGATCCACTATTCAATGGCATTCAAAAAAGCGGACAATTAACTTCATTAGATGAAGTGCGGTTGCTAGCCCCAGTACTACCAAGAAGCAAGGTTGTATGCATTGGGAAAAATTACTCCGAACATGCCAAAGAGATGGGTGGCGAAGTTCCGGCTGAGCCAATAATTTTCCTGAAACCAAATACTTCTGTTGCAGGACCTGGAGATGTAATTAATTGGCCTTGGATGTCAGAGCGAGTTGATCACGAAGCAGAATTGGCAATTGTGATTGGTAGAATTTGCAAAGATGTTCCTAGAGAGCGCGCTAGTGAAGTAATTTTTGGTTACACAATCGGAAATGATGTAACTGCCAGAGACTTGCAATCACGTGATGGACAATGGACTAGAGCTAAAGGTTTTGACACTTTCTGTCCTCTGGGACCTTGGATTGATACTGAATTTGTTCCAGGCAATCAAGAGATCTCATGTGTAGTAAATGGAGAGGTAAAGCAAAAAGCCACTCTAAATCAGATGATGTTCGGGGTAGATGAAATAATTCATTTCGTATCTTCTGTAATGACTTTGCTACCTGGTGATGTAATTTTGACAGGAACACCTGCCGGAATAGGTCCAATTCCAGAGAAGGGCACAGTTACGTGTGCGATTTCAGGGTTAGGTGAGTTAACCAATAAACTCTCTGCTCGTGGCTAAAGAAATTCGAGTCCGTTTCGCACCTTCTCCAACCGGAGATCTGCATGTCGGCAATATTCGCACAGCGCTTTTCGACTGGGCCTTTGCTCGCCATACCGGCGGTACTTTTATTTTTAGAATTGAAGATACCGATAAAGAGCGTGTTACCGATGAATACATTCAGCGCGCTATCGATACCTTAAAGTGGCTTGGACTTAATTGGGATGAAGGCCCGGAAGTAGGCGGTCCAAATGGTCCGTATTTACAATCAGAGCGTTTACATATTTATAAAGAGTGGGCAGATAAATTCTTAGCAAGTGGCGCTGCTTATCACTGCTATTGCAGTTCTGAAGAGTTAGAAGCTGAGCGTGAACGTCAACGTGCAGCCAATGTGGCACCGGGTTATGGCGGAACATGTCGCAATCTAAGTGCAGAACAAATTGAAAAATTTAAAGCAGAAGGTCGCAAACCTGTGCTGAGAATGAGAATGGATGATGGATCTACGACATTTGTTGATGAGATTCGAGGTGAAGTCTCTTTTGATCACAGATACGTTCCCGACTTTGTACTTATGCGCGCAGATGGTTCACCTTTATACACTTTGGCGGTTGCAGTTGATGACGTTTTGATGAAAGTAACACATGTACTACGTGGCGAAGATTTACTCTCATCTACTCCGCGTCAAATTCAAGTTTATAAAGCAATGGGATTAAAGCCAGATCAGTATCCAACATTTGCTCATTTACCATTCGTAATGGGACAAGACAACGCAAAACTCTCAAAGCGAAATGGTGAAGTTTCTATTGCTTGGTATCGCGAACAGGGCTACTTGCCAGAAGCGATCTGCAATTACTTAGCACTTTTAGGTTGGTCTCCAGGAGATGATAAAGAAGATATTTCAATGCAGGAATTAGTTGAATTATTCGAAGTTCATGATGTGCATTCATCTCCTGCAAGATTTGATATGAAGAAACTTGAGGCAATCAATGGCGATAAAATTCGAGCGCTTACTCCAGAAGAATTCCTAAATAAGGCGCTGCCATTCCTAAAAGAGGCCGAAGTTATATCAGGAACAGAAGAAGAGCTCTCTCTTGTGAAAAAAGCTTTGCCGATCATTCAGGAACGCATTGTCAAACTTGGCGAAATTCCAGCAATGCTTAAATTCCTTTTTGTAAAAGATTTGGTAATTGAAACTGAATCAAAAGAGAAGATCAAAGATGAATTAAGTAAAGATGTGTTAAAGCGAGCGCTAGACGTGCTTGAACTACTTAATTCCTGGAACCATGATGCTATTGAGACCGCACTTAGAAAAGCACTAATCGAAGAGATGGGGCTTAAGCCAAGAATTGCATTTGGAGCGGTCCGAATTGCAGTAACTGGTAGCCATATTTCGCCACCGTTATTTGAATCCATGGAATTACTTGGTAAGGAGCCATCAATTTCACGCATCAATAGAGCGATTAGCCTTTAATTCTTCTCAAAGGTAAACTTCGCCCGTCCTTTTAAAAGAGGACTATTGGGGTATGGGGTAATTGGCAGCCCTGCTGATTCTGGTTCAGTAAGTCTAGGTTCGAGTCCTGGTACCCCAGCGAAAATGTAAAGCGATGAAATTGATGGGTTTTAAAGACCGAAGGTCTTGTGAAATTGATTGGTTTCAAAGACCGAAGGTCTTGTGAAATTGAATAACTAGGGCCCCGTCGTCTAGCGGCCTAGGACTCTGGCTTCTCAAGCCAGCTACGCGGGTTCGAATCCCGTCGGGG
>JBEAMP010000031.1:0-14051 GCA_041165905.1 Actinomycetota bacterium | reverse complement strand
ACCTCGCCATGTCGAACTACGTGCACGGTTGCCATTGGGAAATCATAAAGCGTTTATGGTTAAGGCATGGCCGCCAGAAGCGCTGCATTCTTTGACTTGGATAACACCATGGTCAAGGGTTCAACCTTGTACTTCCTAGGCCGTGCGATGTACCAACGTGGATTCTTCACTAAAGCAGATATCTCTAGATTCGTAGTGGCAAATGTCAGATTTCGCTTAACGGGAACTGAGAAACCAGAAGTTATTGCAAGATTTCAAAAAGCTGCAACAGATTTCATTGGCGGTCATGATGTAAATGAAATCTACACAATTGCACAATCTGTATATGACGAATATGTATCTCCTGCTTTAATACAAGGAACAATTGATATTGCTAAGAAACATTTACAAGAAGGTACTGAAGTTTGGTTAGTTACAGCTGCTCCTGAGGATATGGCTAAATTAATTGCAGATCGATTAGGTTTTACCGGAGCGATTGGAACTAAAGTTGCAATAGAAAATGGAAAATATCTTGGACATTTAAATGGCAGCATTCTTCATGGTGTTGAAAAAGCTCGAGCAGTTCGCGAACTTGCCGCCGAACGAGGTTTCTCTTTAGTTAATTGTCATGCCTACTCAGATAGCGCAAGTGATTTTCCTTTACTTCAATCAGTTGGCACACCTCATGCAATCAATCCAGATGCGCGCCTTCGCATCAAAGCTTTAGCTGAAAATTGGGAGATTGTAGATTTTCGAAGATTCCGAAAGTTGAACCGCTGGCTAGGTCCCGCCGTAAGCAGATTTGTTGCATTAGGCGCTTGGATCACGCCCAGGTCGCGAGGAGATAAGAGAAGCGACTAATATTGGCAGGTTATGTATCGCACCTTCGCCGACTATCTGCGCTCACTCGATGATGCGGCATTGGAGCGACTCTTCTCTTTAAGACCAGATTTAATATCCCCAACTCCGCCTGATTATGCAGCGCTATCTGTTCGCGCAAATAGCGGTCCTAGTATCGCTCGAGTAATTGATTCACTTAATGCATTTGAACTTCAAGTTCTTGAAGCCCTATTGGTGTTAGAAGAGCCAATAAAGGTGAAAGAGCTCGAGAAAATAACCTCTACTTCGGCTCGATTTGCATTTGCGAAATTCGAAGATTTAGCTTTAATTTACGAAGGAGTAATTCCTACTCAAGTCAGAGAAGCTATAGGTGCCGAGCCTGCAGGTTTAGGACCCCGCTCTTTGACTAAATTAGATTTAAAGAAATTAAATGATGCGCCAGAAAGTGCCAAGAAAGTGATGAGTGCACTTTGCTGGGGTCCTCCACGTGGCAGCGTAGGTGATATCAAAAATCCTGGACCTGGAATTGCTTGGTTATTGGATCATCATTTTGTGGTGCCATTGGACCAGCGACATGTGGTTATGCCTGCTGAAGTAGCAATTCATTTACGTGGCGGAAAAGTTCATAAAGATTTAGCAGATAAAGCGCCGGACTTAGATGGTAAGAAATATAACCAGAGCGATATAGATCGCGCCGCAATTGCAAATATTTCAAATGTACTTAGATGGTGTGAAGAGTTACTTAACTTCTGGGGCGAAACTGCACCGACGGCACTTCGAGCAGGCGGTGTTGGAGTCAGAGACTTAAAAGACGTTGCACAACATTTAGGTGTGTCAGAAGGATGTGCAGCATTTGTTGCAGAGCTCTGTTATTTATCTGGATTAGTGGCCATTGATGCCGACGAAACAATTGCGCCTACTAATTCATTTGATATCTGGCTGACGCAAGATTTCGAAACCAAGTGGCGCAATATTGTTTCATTATGGTTGATCACATCCAGAGTATCTGGATTAGTGGGCAGAAGTGATCAGAAATTCTCGGCTCTAGGACCAGAGTTAGATCGCGTTAGCGCTGCAAATATTCGCTCTCGAGTACTTGAAGAACTTCGCAGCAATGTAGAACTTTCCCCTTCGGTTAGCTCGTTTACTGAGCGAATGAAGTGGCTCGCACCGCTTCGCCGTGGCGCAAATCTGCGTGATGATTTAGTTAAGTGGACTCTAGAAGAGTGTGAATGGCTTGGTATTACTGGATTAGGCGCACTTTCAACTTTCGCTGCAGAACTATTAGAAGGAGATGAAGAGTTGGGTGTTAATGCAGCGCTACCTACACCGATTGACTTCATCACTATTCAAAGCGATCAGACTGCAATTGCACCGGGGCCGCTGCAACATGAGTTAGCAGTAGAGATGAGTCAGATTGCTGATATCGAAAGTCGTGGCGCTGCCACAGTTTATCGATTTACAGAAAGTTCGATTCGTAGAGGTCTTGATCATGGAAAATCTAGTTCGGAAATCATTAAATTCTTAACCAGAATTTCTAAAAGCCCGTTGCCGCAACCACTTGATTACATGATTACGGATACCGCACGTAAACATGGCCAACTACGTGTTGGAGCTATTCATTGTTATTTAAGATGTGAAGATCCTTCAGTTCTCTCAGAAATTTTGGCGGATAAGAGAATTGATGTGGCGCTACGCCAAATTGCTCCAACAGTTTTAGTTTCTGATTTTGACATTGATGAAGTTTTGAATGTGCTCAGAAATAATGGATATCTTCCCGCTGCTGAGAGTGCCCAAGGAATTCTTCTTAGCTCTCCACATAATAAGAGGGTCAAGAACCGACCAAAGCCTCCTCGAATTGTTGGTGAGATTGAACCACCTACTTCAGAAGCAATTGCAAGTGCAATCCGCGCAATTAAAGTCGGAGAAAAATCCACTGCAAAACAGAGTCAACTTCGAAATAGCGGAGCAATACCAAGAACTACTGCTAACGAAACTCTTGAAATTCTAAATAAGAATTTAGATCGAACTCTTTCTATTGGATATGCAGATAACAATGGTGGAGTTTCCCATCGAATTGTTGACCCACAACAAATTGCCAATGGAGTGCTACTCGCTCGAGATCACAGTTCTGGTGAGCTGCAAACCTTCAAAATCATACGTATTACAGGGGTCGCTCCGCTATGACCATCGAAACTGGCAGAATTGCCCCTATGTTGCAGGATTTAGAAAGTTTGGTTCGTTGTGAATCACCATCTGAAGATTTATCTGCCTGCAAAAAAGTAGTTCAACTTGCTAATGAAATAGCTACTCGTGAATTAGGTACTGCAGCTGAAATTCTTGAAGTAAATGGCCGTCCAGTATTTTGGTGGGGCGATAAGAATCCAAAAGTAGTTCTGCTCTGCCATCTGGATACAGTCTGGCCGATTGGTTCCTTTAATCCAATTTGGCAGATTGACGGGGATGTTCTGCGTGGTCCAGGAACTTTCGATATGAAAGTTGGATTTATCCAAGCTCTTTATGCGCTAAAGGATATTCAAGGTTCAGTTGCGTTGATAGCTACTACTGATGAAGAAATTGGAAGCCATGCCTCTAAAGAATTGATCATGCAAGTTTCAAAAACAGCGGATGCTGTTTTAGTTCTTGAAGCTTCCTTAGATGGCAAAGTTAAAACTGGGCGCAAAGGTACTGCTATGTATGTAGTGAAAGCAGTCGGCTTGGCATCACACGCTGGCCTTGAACCAGAAAAAGGAATCAACGCGACCGTTGAAATTGCTGCGCAAATTTTAAATTTAAAAGAGTTAGAAAATTCAGAATTTGGAACGACTGTAGTGCCAACTATGTTAAAGGGTGGCACAACTGCAAATACGGTCCCGGCAGAAGCAACTCTAGAGATTGACGCTCGTTCATTTAGTCAAAGTGATCTTGAAAGAGTTGATCGCGCAATTCAATCTTTAACTGCAATTACACCTGGTGCCCAAATAGAAATCACTGGTGGATTAAATCGTCCAGTACTAGAACCTACTTCTTGCAAAGAACTTTATGAGATCGCCGAAAAGGTAGCTAAATCAATAGGAATGGCGCCATTGGGGTCAGCTCAAGTTGGAGGCGCAAGCGATGGCAATTTCGCTGCCGCGGCCGGTGCCCGCGTTTTAGATGGTTTAGGCGCAATCGGTGGCGGTGCTCATGCTGTAAATGAATGGGCCAGCATCAAAGCAATTGAAGAACGAAAGAACTTTCTAAATGCATTTATTAAGGAGTTATTAAAGTGAGCGATGGACCACTAATTGTCCAGAGCGACAAAACACTTCTGCTCGATGTTGATCATCCAAATTCCACTGAATGCCGGCGTGCTATTGCACCTTTTGCCGAATTAGAGCGCTCACCTGAACATATCCACACTTACCGATTAACAAATCTTGGTCTATGGAATGCTCGAGCCGCTGGGCATGATGCAGAAAATGTTATTGATACTTTAATTAAATATTCTCGGTACGCAGTTCCTCATTCATTACTTCTAGATGTAGCTGAAACCATGTCTAGATACGGGCGATTGCGACTGGAATCAAATCCAATTCATGGATTGGTTTTAGTCACAACAGATAGCGCAGTTCTAGAGGAAGTAATTCGCGCAAAGAAGATTGCACCATTACTAGGCGCCAGAATAGATAAAGAAACAATCGCCGTACATCCATCGCAAAGAGGCGCTATCAAACAACACCTACTTAGATTAGGTTGGCCAGCTGAAGATTTTGCAGGTTATGTTGATGGTCAAGCTCACCCAATTGATTTAAATCAAGATGGTTGGAACATACGTCAATACCAAGAGCATGCTGCAGAAGGTTTCTGGCATGGCGGAAGCGGTGTAGTTGTTCTACCTTGTGGTGCCGGCAAAACAATTGTTGGCGCTGCCGCAATGTCACATGCAAAAGCGACAACTCTGATTCTGGTGACCAACACAGTTGCTGCACGTCAATGGCGCGATGAATTGCTGCGCCGCACCACACTTAATGAGGATGAGATCGGCGAATATAGCGGTGCAAAAAAGGAGATTCGCCCAGTAACTATTGCAACTTACCAAGTTATGACCAAGAAGAAGAATGGTGTTTATGCCCATCTAGATCTATTTGATTCATATGACTGGGGATTGATTATTTATGATGAGGTGCACCTATTGCCTGCACCGATTTTCAGATTTACTGCAGATATTCAATCTCGACGTCGCTTAGGGTTAACTGCGACATTAGTTCGTGAAGATGGAATGGAAGGCGAAGTTTTCTCATTGATTGGCCCAAAGCGCTTTGATGTTCCTTGGAAAGAGATCGAATCTCAAGGATATATCGCACCTGCTGAATGTATTGAAATCCGTGCAACGCTCTCTGAAACAGAGAGACTCTCATATGCGACTGCAGAAGTTGAAGAGAAATATCGAATGTGCGCTACAACCTCCACAAAAACCAAAGTAGTTCAAGCACTCGTAGAGAAGCATGCTGACGATCAAGTTTTAGTTATTGGACAATATATTTCACAGTTAGATGAACTTAGTGAAAAGCTTGGCGTGCCAGTAATTAAAGGTGAAACTCCCGTAAAAGAACGCGAAGAGCTATTTGCTGCTTTCCGAACTGGTGAGATTAAATGTTTGGTTGTCTCAAAAGTTGCCAATTTCTCTATTGATTTACCTGATGCCACAATTGCAATTCAAGTAAGTGGTGCTTTCGGTAGCCGTCAAGAAGAGGCGCAACGTTTAGGTCGCATCTTGAGGCCTAAATCAGATGGTAGAAGTGCGCGTTTTTACTCAGTTGTAAGTCGTGACACTGTAGATCAAGATTTTGCACAGAATCGTCAGCGATTTCTAGCTGAGCAAGGTTATAGCTACAAAATTATTGATGCTGACGATGTTTTTCAAGGAAAGCTTTAAACTCTTCTAGTTCGACGCGGAAATGTGAAAAATGTTTCCCATCAATATGAACCACCGGAATTAATTGTCCGTAAAGATCTTCTAACTCTTTATCTCCATCAATTAATTGCTCTTCAATTTTTATGTTGAGGGAGTTTTCAAGTGGCTTGAGCAAATTCGCAACATTTTCACATAAATGGCAGCCAGTACGACCATATATTGTGACTATCGACTGCTTCATGGAGTTAAGTCTATTTGGTAGGTTTCATGCGTGAAGCGCCGGAGCCTAGCCGCAATAATCGCCACTATATTGCTGGCGCCATTATTCGCACCTCCCGCATCAGCTCTCTTCTACAAACGCGAATCAACTGTTTGGGGACACATCTTTGCTGGCGCTACAAATGTTCAAACTTATAACGCAACTACAAATAGTGGCGCACGTCTTGAAGCAAAATCTAAATTTGAAGTTACTTACAATAATTTCCCCGCATGGGCTCAGAGCGAAATTCAAGCTGCGGTCGACGTCTGGGCTGCTAATTTCAAATCAAACGTCCCAATTAGTGTTGAAGCTACATGGGGCCGTTCAACTGTTTACGGTTTATTAGGAAGTGCGCGACCAGGTAATTACTTCAGCAATTTTGTAAGTGCACCTGATGCCACACTTTGGTATCCATCTGCTTTGGCAAATGCTTTAGCAGGACGCGACTTAGATAAGAACAATCCTGAGATGGTTATACAAGTAAATTCAGCTGCGCCTTGGAATACTCGCGGCGATGGAAAACCATCTGGTTCTGAATTTGATTTGCAATCAGTTTTCATTCATGAGATTGGTCATGGGCTTGGTTTCTTATCGACCGATTCGTATGACCCATTCTTCGGTTATGGATCTATAGAACAACCAACACCTTATGATGCTTATCTTCAATTAGATGATGGACGACGCTTGAGTGACTTACCTTCACCAAGTCTTGAATTAGGTAAAGCGCTCACTTCAAATTTATCTTGGTCTGGACCAAAAGGCATTGCTGCCAATGGCGGAATTAAGCCAAAAATTTATGCACCCAGTAGATATGAGAGCGGATCATCCGTTTCACATTTAGATGAAGCAACTTTTCAAAGTGCAGGCGTGAATTCATTAATGACACCTAACCTCGATGCAGGTGAAGTTTTCCGCGAACCTGGCGCTCTATTGCTGGGAATGCTTGAAGATATGCGTAATAAACCACCTGCAGGTATTGCAGTTGGTATTCCAAATCCAGTTCGAAATCTTCAAGTTCTTGTGGGAGATTCCAGCGCAATAATTACTTTTAATCCGCCTACGAATGTGCGTACCGCTCAAGTGGCAAGTTATTCAATAAAAAATATAAAAACTGGCGTAATTGATTATGCAAATTCAAGTCCATATACCGTCAAAGGTCTAAAGAACGGAACTTCATATACATTTGCAGTTACTGCAATAAATAATAATGGAACTTCAGAACCCATAACCAGTGAAGCCGTTACGCCTATTGCAAGTTGGAAATCTTCAATAATTGACAGTGCAAGTGATGCGAAATTTGTGGCATCAGCAATGTTAAATAACAAACCTTTTGTTGCTTACATAAGTAGCAAGACCGGTACTTTAAGAACTGCCATATTTGTTAACGGTGCATGGAAAAAGACTGTTATTGATGGAATGGGCGGTGGCTCGGGTCGTACATCTAATAAATTAGGCGGACATTTAACTCTATGCTCAACAGGTAGCGGGGCCAGACAAGTAATTCATCTTTTTTATGGAGATATCGTCGATAATGATTTGCGTCATGCGACCATAACCGACACCTCTTATGTCTTTGAAATTGTTGATGGAAATGCTCCAACTATTCAGCCATATGATCAAATTTCCAGAGTACGAACCGGAAGCGATGTTTCGTATTCAAGTGCGTGCGTTGCATCTACCACGACTTTGCAAGTCTTTTACAGAGATGAGAGCCAAGGAGTCTTGCTAGGTGCAGTCAAGCGAGCTAATAAATGGAGCTACGAACTTATTGATGGTGATCGTAAAACCGAGGGTCGAACCACCGGAGATGTTGCATTTCATCTAAAGGCTTATCAGTCCGGTGCTACAACCCATTTGATTTATGACTCGGTACTAGTCTTCAATCAAAAACGTGAAGTGACTTCCGGTGAAGTTAGATTGGCTTCACGCGATAGTGCGAGTGCTAATAGTTGGATTTATGAAACTTTAGATTCGCCAAGCAATAGTGCATCTGTTCTCGGCTACGATGTTTCAATAAATAAAGTAGGTTCAAAAATTATCGCTAGTTGGTTAGCTGCAACTGGTGCCACTCTTCCAAATCCAAATCATGTTCGAGTTCGCGTAATTGATGGCGAAACTACTATTTTTACCACCGCCAAATTTGGCACACCAAGCGCTCCACTTAATTTAAATGGAACAACTTTAATTTTAGGTTGCCAGAAGCGTTTATGCGCTTTGGACACTATTTCAAAGAAAGTATCTTTAATTAGTGGTTGGCAAAGTGATGATCCAATTCAAAATGGTTGGATTACTTTAAATGGGGTTCGTAATCTAGTTGCCGGTATAAACGGACAACTTGTTTCGCTAAAACCTTAAAATTATTTAGCGTTGCGGCGCTGAATGCGTGTCTTCTTAAGAAGCTTCTTGTGCTTCTTCTTAGCCATACGCTTGCGACGCTTCTTGATAACCGAACCCATAAATCTCCTTAGAGAGTCTTTACATTAAGGTCGAAGATTAGCGCGTTTAGGCACGATATAAAAAACCGCCCGAAAGGAGTATCGGCCCTAAGGCGCTGGTCGCGGCAAATCCATTCATTGCGGTCGAATTTACGTAGTTTGCCGCAGTGATTGCCCCTTTTGAATCATAAGTCAAAACCAGAATTGCGTTTTTCCTTTTCCAATTGGGAAGAGCTTTAAATGCTCCAGTTGAAACAAAGGCGCCATAATTAACTTTTCCAACCGTGGCAGTCAGTGCGCTTCCAGTTGATGGATATCGGTCTGTCCAAGTCGGAACAAAGTTGGTATTGAACTTTGTAATTGCAGCAGTGCTATTTGAATTTCCACCTAAGAAAAGTGATGAGGTTGAAGTCCGCCAAGCTCGGCTGGAATTTGATTCAGAACTTCTAACAACTGAAGTTAATTTACCGTTAACAACTTTGGCTAGGAATCCATCCACTCGACCACGCAATGTGGTGTTGAGCAATTTATCAGCGCTCTGCCCAACTGCAATTACTCCACTATCTGGCGTCCTAGTAATAGCGTGAATTTGCGTGTTGCTTTTGCCAATAAAAATAGGTTTGCCGTTCCAGTTAACTACAAATGCTTTATTGCCAGGGTTAGCGTAAGAAGTACCTGCAACCGTTATGCCAGTAGCATCAACAAGAATTGCGTTGGGAATTACCGCTGCTGGCATCACCATCGATTGAGATTCGATCAACACGCCCAAACTGTCAACTTTCCAATAAATTAAATTGACTGCATCGCTCTTGTCACTACTGACTGGATCTGAAACCACATTATCTGGATTTAGGACACCTTGTATCGGAGGAAGAGTTCCGACTATTGGATTTGAGCTTGCGCCAACAAAATAGAAATTTCCCGAAGCATCAACTGTAGCTGCGCTAACGAAAGATTCGACACCGGAAGTAAGTTCGATAGTTGGGCCATTAACCAATTGCGCAAAACCATTATTTTCGCGATTTCCATAAACAGCAATTTGGCTACCGAATGCCACCAATCCATTTGCTGCACTATCAACTTGAGCTAACTGCACCATTGATTTTGCAGATACAGCAGCATTGGCAGTAGGTATGACTGAAAAAAGAAGTGTTAAAGCAAGAATTAAACGTTTCAACTTAACTCGATTGAACGATCTCTGGCTGCTTTCATAGCTTTCGCCACAATTACTTCTAAATCGCTAGCTGAAAATGATTGAAGTGCCGCAAAGGTGGTTCCATTTGGACTAGTGACATTTTCACGTAAAGTTGTAGCGCTTTTGCCTGAAGTCGCCAAAAGTTCGGCTGATCCAATAATTGTTTGCACTGTAAGTTGAGTTGCGACATCTTCTGAAAGACCCAAATCCATCGCGCCTTTAACCATTGATTCAACAAAAGCAAAGAAATAAGCTGGACCAGAGCCGCTAGTTGCAGTGACTGCATCTTGCAGCTCTTCTTTTACCTCAACTGCAATACCTGCTGCGCTAAGAAAATCAATTAAAAATTCTTTTTGATGATCTGTTACACCAGATCCTAGAGAGTAACCTGCAGCGCCTTTACCAACCAAAGTGGGAGTATTTGGCATTACCCTCACTACTGGGTTCTTGCCACTTAGGCCATTAGAAATAGTTGCAATCTTCTTTCCAGCAGCAAATGAGACAACTAAAGCCCCTGGTTTAACTTTTCCATTGATATCGGCAAGCACTGCATCTACATCTTGTGGTTTGGTCACTAGAAGCAAGACATCAACGCTACTTAAATCTGAACCGATCTTGATTTGGTACTTGCTTACTAACTCAGTAGCTCTTTCAGCTCGCTTTTCTATGACTTCAATTTGGGCAGGTGAATGTCCTGCTTTTATCAAGGCAGCAATTAACGCTTCACCCATTACTCCGGCGCCAATTACTGAGATTCTCATGCCATTAGTTTACTTAAAATTTAATCGATAACGATGTGCATTAAAGCTCGATTACCCGTAGGCTTCACGACTATGTCTGAGATTTCAGCAGGTTTTGCACGCGATTGGGTTGAATTCTTCGACCCTGAAGATGATGAGCAAATCTTTAAATGTGATTTAACTTGGCTTACTTCTAATTGGACTTGTATCTATGGTGATGGGTGCAAAGGCGTATTCGCTGACCAACCTAATGCGGGTTGCTGCACTGAAGGCGCGATGTATACAGATGAGGCAGATGAAGCGCGTGTTTTGAAAGCCGCTGAGCGCTTAACACCTGAAATGTGGCAGTTCTACGATATTGCACACGACAATAAAGGTCGTTTGAATATTTCTGAAGTTGATGAAGATAATGAACGTAAAACTCGAACAGTAAATAATTCCTGTATTTTCTTAAATCGCAAAGGTGAATTCTCTACCTTTGGATGCGTTTTACATCATTTAGCAGAGAAGGAAGGTTCGCACTTCTTAGATGTAAAACCTGATGTCTGTTGGCAATTACCTATTCGACGTTCTTTTGAAGTTCGCGAACATGGCGAACGCGAATACAACATCACCGTAATTGGAGAGTATGAACGTTTAGTTTGGGGCGATGGCGGAGAAGATTTTGATTGGTATTGCACCAGTGATACTGATGCACATGTTGGTAAGAAGCCGGTCTATCTATCTAACTCAGAAGAGTTAGCTGCGCTGATGGGCCAACGCAATTACGACATTCTCAAAGAGATTTGCGATAAGCGTTACGCGGGAATGCAAGAAGCTAAGAAGAAAAATCTTCCGCTATTTGTAATCCAACATCCAGCTTCGCTTTAACGATCAAATGCCGTTGTGTAACCGTTGATTGCTGGTTGACCACCCAAGTGGCAGTAAAGCACTCGTGAACCCTTAGGAAAGTAACCCTCTTTAACTAAATCAATAAGCGCAGCAATTGATTTACCTTCATAAACCGGATCAGTGATCATTCCCTCTAAGTTAGCGGTCAAACGGATAGCTTCTATGGTGTGGTCACTTGCAACCCCATAAATACCATCATGCCAACGGTCCAAAAGCACAATCTCTGAATCTTCTAATTCACGACCTAATTCGATTAATTTTGCAGTGCGCGAAGCAATTCGCTTGATTTGATCCCAAGTCTGTTGCACAGTTGCAGAGGCATCGATACCGATTACATCTTGAGCGCGATTTGAATGTGCAAATCCCGCAATCATTCCACCTTGGCTAGAGCCAGTTACTGAACAAACTATGGTCTTATCGAATTTGAAACCAAGTTCTTTCTCTTGATCTTCAACTTCAAAAGCCCAGCCAGCAAAACCATGACCACCTAATTCGTGATCACTTGCACCAGCAGGAATCGCATATGGCTTTCCACCGCGATCAATTACATCTTGAATTGCTTTCTCCCATGATGCGCGAAATCCGATATCGAATCCTGCTGGATCTAAGCGGACCTCTGCTCCCATGATGCGTGATAATAAAATGTTCCCAGTCTTTTCGTAATTAACTTCATCCCATTCAACCCAATGTTCTTGTACCAGCACAGCATTCAATCCAAGGTGCGCAGCGACTGCCGCAACCTGGCGAGTGTGATTTGATTGAACACCACCGATTGAAACTAAGGTGTCGCAACCTTTAGCTAAAGCATCAGCTGCTAAATATTCGAGTTTTCGAGTTTTATTTCCGCCATAAGCTAATCCAGAATTTACATCTTCACGTTTAGCCCAAATTTCGACATCCCCGCCTAAATAATCAGTTAATCGATCAAGGCGATGAATTGGTGATTTTCCGAACAGGAGATTTACCTTCGGGAATTTTTCTAATGCGGCTCTAGACATTGTGTGATTCTATATAGCGTCGCCGGTACCGACTAATCTTGGGGTATGGCTAAAGTTAAGCAAGACCCATTTCGCTGCGGCGAATGTGGTTGGACCAGCACTAAATGGGTTGGTAGATGCGGCGAATGCCAAGCTTGGGGTAGCGTCGAAGAAGTTGGCGCACCAAAGAAATTATCTTTAGTTGCAGGGCATGTTACTCAGCCGGCCACTCCTATCGGAGATGTTGATTTAGCAACTGCTAAAGCTCGGCCAACAAAGATCGACGAATTAGATCGAGTTTTGGGTGGTGGAATTGTTCCTGGCGCTGCAATCTTATTAGCCGGAGAACCTGGCGTCGGAAAATCTACTTTATTGCTAACGGTCGCAGCACAAGTCGCAACAAACGGAGTACATACACTTTATATCTCTGGTGAAGAGAGCGCCTCTCAAGTACGTCTTCGCGCCGAACGAATTGGCGCAGTAAATCCAAATCTCTGGTTAGCTGCAGAAACTGATTTATCTGCAGTGATTGCACATATTGATTCCGTGCAACCAGAACTATTAATAATCGACTCCATCCAAACAATTGGTTCTACAACAGTTGAAGGCGCACCTGGTGGCGTAACTCAAGTTCGCGAAGTTGCTGCTGCTTTAATTCGAATCTGCAAAGAGCGCGATATTGCTTTGCTACTTGTAGGACATGTGACTAAAGATGGATCAATTGCTGGCCCTCGCCTACTCGAACATATTGTAGATGTGGTTTTAAATTTTGAAGGCGAACGCCATTCTCGACTTCGTTTAATTCGTGCGATTAAAAATCGTTTTGGGGCATCCGATGAAGTTGGTTGCTTTGATATGAACGACTCTGGAATTCAAGGAGTTGCTGATCCAACAGGTTTATTTACTTCACGTCATGCCGAACCTGTTCCAGGTACTTGTGTAACAGTTACATTAGAAGGCCGTCGCCCATTACTTGCAGAGATTCAAGCGCTAGTTAGCGCCGGTCGCGAAAATGATTTCGGAAATGCACGTAGAGTTACAAGTGGCATGGATTCTTCACGTACTTCAATGACTTTAGCGGTGCTCGAATTACGCGCAAATATTCGACTATCTGGCCGAGATGTTTATGTCGCAACAGTCGGTGGAATGAAGATGTCCGAACCTGCTGCAGATTTAGCTGCAGCTCTTGCAATTGCATCTGCTGCAAAGGGATTAGCGCTACCTGCTGATTTAATTGCAATTGGCGAAGTTGGATTAGCAGGAGAAATTCGCAAAGTCTCTGGCGTACAACGTCGCCTCGAAGAAGCTTTCCGTTTAGGTTTTAAGCGCGCATTTATTCCAGCCGGAAGCGACGTTAAATTGCCAGGAATGGAGATAGTCGAAGTTTCTCGAATCGATCAAGCAATCGGAAAAGTTAAGATTTAAGCTTTTTCTGGTTCTAGCGCTTCAGGTGAATCCGGAGTGCCACCTTTTGGTTCACCCTTAAAGGTAAATGTTGCAGTATCGCCTTCACCCTCTGTGCCGACCAAAACGATTTCTCCGGCCTTTAGCTCGCTAAACAAGATTCGCTCCGACAATGCATCTTCGATTTCGCGTTGAATAACACGGCGCAATGGACGTGCACCAAGCAATGGATCGTAACCGCGCTTTGCAAGAAGCAACTTAGCATCCTGAGTAAGTTCGATTCCCATATCCTTTGATTGCAGACGCTTGTCAAGATTCGCAACCATCAAATCAACGATTTCAATAATCTGTTCTTGATTCAACTGGTGGAAGACGATGACATCATCAATACGGTTGAGGAACTCTGGGCGGAAGTGGCTCTTTAGCTCATCGCT
>JBEAMP010000030.1:0-4775 GCA_041165905.1 Actinomycetota bacterium | reverse complement strand
TAGCTTCCGAACCTTCATGGAAAACTGATTATGCAACAGTAATAAATCCAGAGAATTTCAAAGAAGAATCAGCCCCTAAGCAGCGAGCAATAATTGCAGGTTGGATCGGCGGGATTCGTTTAATAGATAATATGGAATATAAGGAGCAATGAAATGCTACTCACAATAGATGTTGGTAATACCAACACTGTCCTTGGCACTTTTCTAGGTGAAGATTTAGTTCATTCATGGCGAGTGAAAACTGATCCTCGTAGCACCGCTGATGAGTTGTGGCTTCAGATGCGGGCGCTTGTCGAAGATATCGACATCACAGGAATTTCTTTATGCTCTACGGTTCCAGCAGTACTTCGCGAAATGCGAACTATGTTTGCTACATATTTTAAAGATGTGCCAACTACGATTGTCGAGCCAGGTATTAAGACTGGCGTTCCTTTACTTGTTGATAATCCAAAGGAAATTGGAGCAGATCGAATTGTTAATACACTTGCGGCGCATACTCTTTTTGGAGGCCCTGCAATTGTCGTTGATTTCGGAACTTCAACTAATTTAGATGTTGTTTCTCCAAAAGGTGAATTCTTAGGCGGAGCATTGGCGCCCGGAATTGAGATCTCAGTAGATGCGTTAGCGCAAAGAGCTGCGCAATTACGTAAAGTTGAATTAATTAAGCCAAAGTCTGTAATCGGTAAGAACACTGTAGAAGCTTTGCAATCTGGCACTATTTATGGATTTGCCGGCCAAGTAGATGGATTAGTTTCTAGAATTTCTGAGGAGCTAGAAGCGCAATTCAATGAAAGACCAACTGTGATTGCAACTGGTGGTTTAGCGCCATTGATATTTGGGGTAGCAGATACATTGGACGAATATGAGCCTGATTTAACGCTAATTGGGCTACGTCTAATTCACGAGCGCAATAGTTGATTAGATAGACTGCTGTCCGTTATGAGTAATGAGGAAAAGGATCTAGAACTCCCAGAGCAATTACGTATCAGACGCGAAAAGCGCGAACGTATTATTGAATCAGGGAGAGAGGCTTACCCCGTCTCTGTGCCGCGCACCAAATCTCTGGCAGAAATTCGCTCGAAATATGATGGGCTAGCAATTGATATTTCTACCGGAGATATTGAATCTGTAACTGGACGAATTATTTTTAAGCGCGATACCGGAAAACTTGCTTTCGCAAATCTTCGTGAAGGCGATGGCACTGAACTGCAAGTAATGCTTTCGCTAGATAAAGTCGGTCAAGATCAACTTGATGCATGGAAATCTGATATTGATTTAGGTGACATCGTTTCTGTAACAGGCGAAGTAATAACCTCAAAGCGCGGCGAACTTTCTATTCTGGCTAATGAATTTATGTTGGCAGCAAAGGCGCTTCGTCCGCTTCCAGTCGAACACAAAGAGCTAAACGAAGAGACTCGCGTTCGTCAACGTTATGTAGATTTAATTGTTCGCCCGCAGGCTAGAGAAATGGCGCGAATTCGTCCGCAGGTAATGAATTCTTTACGTAAAACTTTTGCAAGCCAAGATTTTCTTGAAGTCGAAACTCCAATGCTTCAAGTTATGCATGGAGGCGCTGCGGCTCGTCCATTTAAAACGCATTCAAATGCTTATGACATTCCACTTTTCTTACGCATTGCCCCAGAACTTTTCTTAAAGCGTTGCGTAGTGGGCGGTATTGAGCGCGTTTTCGAAATCAATCGAAATTTCAGAAATGAAGGTGCGGATTCAAGTCATTCGCCAGAATTCGCCATGATTGAGTCATATCAGGCTTACGGAGATTGGCACACTATCGCTGATTTAACTCGCTCCTTGGTGCAGAACGCAGCTATGGATGTCTTTGGTACTCATGTTGTCACTCATCATGATGGACGCCAATCTGATTTAGGTGGTCAATGGGCGGAAGTTTCTCTATACGAAGTAATTTCTAATGGCGTGGGCCAAGAAGTTACAGCGCTTACTCCGTATGCAGATCTAAAGAAAATCGCAGATAAATTGGGCTTGAAGGTAGATCCAAAGTGGATAACAGGAAAACTCGCGGAAGAAATCTTTGAACACGTTGGAAAAGAGAATCTAATCAAACCAACATTTGTAATGGGTTTCCCAGTCGATACATCACCTTTGGTTCGTCAGCATCGCGAAATACCAGGAGTTGTGGAGAAGTGGGATCTATATGTTGATGGATTCGAACTTGCAACTGGCTATTCAGAATTAATTGATCCTGTAATCCAAAGAGAACGTTTAGAAGAGCAAGCACGTCTTGGCGCTAAAGGTGATGAAGAAGCAATGCCATTAGACGAAGATTTCTTGCGCGCAATGGAATTTGGTATGCCTCCAATGGGAGGTATGGGTATGGGTGTAGATCGTTTATTGATGGCACTTACCGGTCTTGGAATTCGCGAAACTATTCTCTTTCCACTTGTAAAGCCAGAAAATTCTTAAAGATGTCGATTGTTGTTCGCGCTGCAAAAACTTCGGACGTCAAAGGCATTCGTAAGTTAATTGATACTTATGCACCTCAAAAAAGAATTCTCTCAAAAGAGACGGTTACGCTATATGAATCCGTTCAAGAATTTGTAGTTGCAGTTGAAGGCGAAAATGTAGTTGGTTGCGGAGCGATGCATGTGCTCTGGGAAGATGTTGCTGAAGTTCGTACCGTTGCAGTTACTGAAGAACTTCGCGGCAAAGGCATTGGCCATAAAATCCTTGAGCAATTAATAGATCGAGCTCGCGAAGTTGGAGTAAAGAAAATTTTCTGCCTAACTTTTGAGACAGAATTCTTTGGCCGACATGGATTTGAAGAGATTCAAGGATCCCCAGTAGACCCTGAGGTCTACCAGCAGCTGCTTCGCTCTTACGATGAAGGTATTGCCGAATTGCTCGATTTAGAGTCCTCCAAGCCGAATACGCTCGGAAATACCCGCATGGTTAAGGTTCTTTAGCGCCATCTAATCAGGCTTTGGGGGCATAAATCCCGCCCCTTATTGGTTAGGCTATTTGTACATAAGTCATCCATGGAGGCCCTAGATGTTTGAGCGCTTTACAGATCGAGCTCGTCGAGTTGTCGTATTGGCACAAGAAGAAGCTCGCCTGCTCAACCACAATTACATCGGTACCGAACATATTCTGCTTGGACTAATTCACGAAGGTGAAGGCGTAGCAGCTAAAGCTTTGGAATCTATGGGCATCTCACTTGATGCAGTGCGTGGCCAAGTTGAAGAGATCATCGGCCAAGGTCAGCAGGCACCATCAGGACATATTCCATTTACACCACGTGCAAAGAAAGTTCTAGAACTTTCATTACGTGAAGCGCTACAACTTGGACACAATTACATTGGTACCGAACATATTCTTCTTGGATTAATTCGCGAAGGTGAAGGCGTAGCTGCACAGGTACTAGTAAAACTTGGCGCAGATTTAAATCGCGTACGTCAACAAGTAATTCAATTGCTTTCTGGCTACCAAGGAAAAGAGCCAGCACAACAAGGTGGACCTGCTGAAGGCACACCAGCATCATCAACAATTCTTGATCAATTTGGTCGCAACTTAACTCAAGCAGCTCGCGAAGGTAAGTTGGATCCCGTTATTGGTCGCGACAATGAAATCGAACGTGTGATGCAAGTTCTTTCTCGTCGTACAAAGAACAATCCAGTTTTAATTGGCGAACCAGGTGTTGGTAAGACTGCAGTTGTAGAAGGATTAGCACAAGCAATTGTTCGCAATGATGTTCCAGAGACCTTAAAAGATAAGCATCTTTACTCTCTTGATCTTGGTGCTTTAGTTGCAGGCTCTCGTTATCGCGGTGATTTCGAAGAGCGTTTAAAGAAAGTGCTAAAAGAGATCAAAACACGCGGCGATATCATCATTTTCATCGATGAAATTCACACATTAGTTGGCGCTGGCGCAGCAGAAGGTGCAATTGATGCAGCTTCAATCCTTAAGCCAATGCTTGCTCGCGGTGAGCTCCAGACAATCGGTGCGACCACACTTGATGAATACCGCAAGCATCTTGAAAAGGATGCCGCACTTGAGCGTCGTTTCCAACCGATTCAAGTTAAAGAGCCATCTATCGCTCACACTATTGAAATTCTTAAAGGACTGCGCGATCGCTACGAAACGCATCATCGAGTATCAATTACTGATGGTGCGCTCGCAGCTGCAGCAAATTATGCAGATCGTTATATCTCAGATCGCTTCCTGCCAGATAAAGCAATTGATCTAATTGACGAAGCAGGTTCACGTTTACGTATCAAGCGTATGACTGTTCCGCCTGAGATTCGTGAATACGATGAAAAAATTGCGAACGTTCGTCGCGAAAAGGAATCTGCGATTGATGGTCAAGATTTTGAAAAAGCAGCATCACTTCGTGATGATGAGAAGAATTTAATCAATGAACGTCAAGAGAAAGAGAAAGCTTGGAAAGATGGCGCTCTTGATCAAGTAACCGAAGTTGATGAAGAATTAATTGCACAGGTTTTATCTGCATCAACTGGTATTCCAGTATTTAAGTTGACCGAAGAAGAGACTGCACGTCTGCTTCACATGGAAGATGAATTACACAAGCGTGTGATCGGACAAGAACAAGCAATCAAGGCGCTCTCACAAGCAATTCGTCGTACTCGTGCGGGCCTTAAAGATCCTCGTCGTCCCGGTGGATCATTTATCTTCGCTGGTCCATCCGGTGTTGGTAAAACAGAACTTTCACGCACCCTTGCTTCATTCTTGTTTGGTGATGAAGATGCGCTAATTCAGCTAGATATGTCTGAATATTCAGAGCG
>JBEAMP010000029.1:0-2916 GCA_041165905.1 Actinomycetota bacterium | reverse complement strand
ACTCGAACATCTACCCCATACTCATTTAGCACATTACAAAATGCAGAAATTGGACCATTTCCAGTTCCTTTTAGCTCTTTAATTTCACCGCGGTCTGTAATTTTAACTTCGATTTTTACATCTTCATCCAATGCAGAATTTGTGGCTACGCCTTTTAATCTAAAACGCCCCCAAGGTGCAGTTTCTGTTGGCAGATATTCATCTTCAAAAATTTCCCAAAGTTCTTTTGGTAGAACTTCTCCACCTTCATTGTCAGTTTTTGCCTGTACAACTTTAGAGAATTCAATTTGAAGACGACGTGGCAAATCTAAGTGATGTTCAGTCTTCATCAGATAAGCAACGCCACCTTTGCCAGACTGACTGTTCACGCGAATTACTGCTTCATAAGATCTGCCTATATCTTTTGGATCTATCGGAAGATATGGAACTCCCCAAGTAAAGTCATCTACAGCTTTGCCCGCAGCTTTGGCATCTTTTTCAAGGTGCTCAAAACCTTTCTTGATTGCATCTTGATGTGAACCGCTAAATGCAGTGAATACCAAATCTCCACCATATGGATGGCGCTCTGGCACCTTCAATTGATTTGCATATTCGACAGTTCGGCGAATCTCATCGATATTGGAAAAATCAATCTCTGGATCTATTCCGTGGCTCAACAAATTAATGCCTAAAGTAACTAGACAGACATTTCCAGTGCGTTCGCCATTTCCAAATAAAGTTCCTTCTATGCGATCAGCTCCTGCAAGATAACCCAACTCTGCCGCAGCAACTCCAGTACCTCGGTCATTGTGAGGGTGTAGCGATAGGACCACTGAATTTCTTCGATCTAAATTACGGCTCATCCATTCAATTGAATCTGCATAAACATTTGGGGTCGCCATCTCAACTGTTGCTGGAAGATTCATGATGCTCTTCCATTCAGGTGTTGGCTGCCAAATTGCATTTACGGCATTGCATACTTCTAATGCGAAATCTAATTCGGTGCCGGTGTAAGACTCTGGTGAATATTCGAAAGAAACTTTGGTTCCCTTCACCGAATCCATCATTGATAAACAAAGCTCCGCCCCATCTGTGGCGATTTTCTTAATGCCTGCTTTATCTAAACCAAAGACCACTCGACGTTGCAAAGTTGAAGTTGAGTTGTATAGATGGACTATTGCCTGCTTAGAGCCCTTAATAGATTCGAAAGTTCTTTTAATCAATGGTTCGCGTGCCTGAGTCAAAACTTGAATTACCACATCGTCCGGAATCAAATCTTCTTCAATAATCTTGCGAACAAAGTCGAAGTCGGTTTGAGATGCAGATGGGAAACCAACTTCAATCTCCTTGTAGCCCATTGAAACTAAAAGTTTGAACATCGCTAATTTTCGTGGGGTATCCATTGGGTCAATCAGCGCTTGGTTGCCATCACGAAGATCCACAGAACACCACTTTGGCGCTTTGCTCATCTGCTTAGTTGGCCAAGTGCGATCAATTAGACCTTCTGGTCCCAATGGCATAAATGATGAATAGCGCCCAAAAGGCATTGAACTTGGCTTTTGATTTGGAAAATTCATTTTCTGCTACTTCTCCTGCTTTGTCGGTTTTGGATTTTTTTCACCGGCAATGCAAAACACACCGCGACGGGAAAGGCCGGTTATTTGGCCCCGCCACGGCAGCTAAGTAGAAGTTCAACTGCACGCATTATGTGAGAAGTTTAATTTAAAGAACCGGTAAATGTCTATCCAGCTCAAATGCGGAAACTTGGCGTGCATATTCAGCCCATTCCGCTTTCTTGTTTCGAAGCACATAATCAAATACATGCTCTCCTAAGGTATCTTGGACCAGAGTGCTCTTCTCCATGATTGCAGTAGCCTCATTGAGATTCTGCGGCATCTCTTTTGCTGGATAGTTATCAGGTAATTCCAGCTCCTTAGTTACGCCATCAAGACCGGCTGCGATCATCACTGAATATGCAAGGTATGGGTTGCATGCCGAATCAGGTGCACGAAATTCAATACGAGTTGAATTTTCCTTCTTCGGCTTAAACATTGGAATCTGAATTAATGAGCGACGATTTGATGGTCCCCAGTTGATTAGATTCGGAGCTTCTCCACCGCCATGTAAGCGCTTATAAGAATTAACCCATTGATTGGTAACTGCAGTGATTTCTGGAGTATGTTGCAAGATTCCAGCTACAAATGAACGTCCAACTTTGGAAAGGTTGTACGGCATTCCGCCATCATAAAAAGCATTGGTGTCATCTTTAAATAACGATACGTGAGTATGCATCGCAGAACCAGGAAATTCTGTAAAAGGCTTTGGCATAAATGATGCATAAAAACCTTGTTCTAGCGCCACTTCTTTTACTACATGGCGGAAAGTCATGATGTTATCTGCAGTAGAAAGTGCATCTGCATATCGCAGATCAATTTCCTGTTGACCTGGCGCGCCTTCGTGATGACTAAATTCAACAGAAACACCCATCGCTTCTAACATGGTGATTGCGGCACGACGGAAATCGTGGCCAATCATGTTTGGGGTGTGATCGAAGTAGCCTGCATAATCAACCGGCTCTGGTTTCTTCCCAGGAGTTGGTGGCTCTTTAAATAAGAAGAATTCAATCTCTGGATGTACGTAAGCAGTAAAGCCAAGTTCCGAAACTTTTGAAAGTGTACGACGTAAAACTTGTCGAGGATCTGATGGACTTGGAGAGCCATCTGGCATCACAATGTCGCAGAACATACGTGCAGCACCTGGAGCTTCGGTACGCCATGGCAGAATTGAAAATGTATTTGGATCAGGTTTTGCCAACATATCTGATTCAGTTTGACGGGCATATCCTTCAATTGATGAGCCATCAAAACCAATTCCCTCTTCAAATGCCGCTTCTAATTCGGCAGGTGAAATCGCTACAGATTTTAAGAAGCCAAGAAC
>JBEAMP010000028.1:0-7321 GCA_041165905.1 Actinomycetota bacterium | reverse complement strand
CCATTGTGATTGCCGAAGCTGTTTCAAGACTTATTCCAGGAGTTCTTGGTAATCCTGAATCTATTGTTGAAGAGTCACATTCTGAAGATGGTTATATTGAATATCCTGCATTTACAAAACCAGCCGAGTGGCGTGGCATTAAAGTTCCTGAGGTTCTACTCTCTGGAAATCATGCAGAAATTGCAAAGTGGCGTAAATCTGCTGGCGAATCCCGCACAAATCACAACAAGTAAAGGGCTTGCACTCGCGAAAGTGAAAGCGAACCAATTTTTAAGAATAAACTCACTATGTGCGTGTAATTAATTATGAGCAATTAAAGAGTCTCTTAGCTCAACAACCAGAATGGCCTCGAATTGTGGCCTCTGGAAATTTCGCACCACCGATGACACTTTTAAAAGCTGCAGATGAAACCATAGAGAATTTCAATCTGCATATGCTGAACGCGCACCCTGGCATACCAGATCGTGAAGGAGTTGATTACGAATCTGCTTTTGTTGGGCCTGCCATGCGACGACACCCAAGACTTCACTACATACCTTCGCGATTATCAATGGTTCCGATTCTATTTCGTGATCACTATCGTCCGGACATAGTTTTCCTACATACCTCGCCTCAAAGATACGACACCGTTTCTCTAGGAGTTGAAGTAAATATTCTTCCAGCTGCTATCGAAGCAGCCAGAGCCCGCAACGGAATTGTTATTGCCCAAGCCAATAAGCAGATGCCTTACACATACGGCGATGCTCAAATTTACGAATCCGAGATTGATTATCTGATCGAAGTTGATGAACCACTACTTGAAAAACCAGTTGCGGAAATTACTGATACTCAAAAAGAGATTGGTGATCGAATTGCCGCTTTGATTGAAAATAATTCAACTTTGCAGTTAGGAATCGGCGGCGTACCCGATGCGGTATTAAGCGCTTTAACCAACCGGAAAAATATGCGTATTTGGACTGAAATGTTTAGCGACGGAGTATTAGATCTATTCAAAGCTGGGGTTTTAGATGAAGAGATGCCTTTAAATGCCTCATTTCTATTTGGCTCTAGAGAGCTATATGACTGGGTACATTTAAATCGAAAAATCAGAATGCGTAGAACTGAAATTTCAAATGACCCATCTGTCATAGCGCGGCAAGCAAAGATGACCTCAATAAATTCTGCCTTGCAAATAGATTTGTATGATCAAGCGAACGCATCATTTGTCCGAGGTCAAATTTATTCTGGATTTGGTGGTTCAACAGATTTCATCGTAGGAGCGCTACATTCTCGGGGAGGTCAATCTTTCATGGCGCTACCTTCATGGCATCCAAAAGCTAAAGTTTCAACAATTATTCCAAAGCTTGAAACCCCTGTGACATCTTTCCAGCACTCTTATGTGGCAACTGAACAAGGAATTGCTCCATGTTTTGGCCATCCAACCAAACAACAAGCAGCAAACATAATTAGATATGCAGCTCATCCAGATGCTAAAGAGGAGTTAACTAAAGCAGCATCTGATATGAATTTACTTTAATAAATCTGGAAGATTCTTAAACCATTCAAGTGCTTTTGGGTTTGCTAAAGCATCAAGATTTCTAACTTCTCTGCCATTAATTACATCTGTGACAGCCAACTCGACCAATTTATTCGATTTTGTCCGCGGCAGCTCAGGCGCCACAATAATTTTATCCGGAACGTGTCTTGGGCTAGCTTGATCTCTGAGCGCTTTCTTAATCTCTTTGGTGGCAACTTCATCCAATTGTTGGCCATCTTTTAAAACGATAAATAGCACCACTCGGGTGTCATTGTCCCAATCCTGTGAGACCGCCATGCACTCTTGAATTTGCGGAAAAGTTTCAACTACTCGGTAAATCTCGGCAGTTCCGATTCGAACACCTTTTGAATTTAATGTGGCATCACTTCTACCAAATAAAGTAAATCCACCCGTTTTGCTAACTGATGCGAAATCTCCGTGAGTCCAAACTCCTGGAAAGCCTTCAAAGTATGCCGATAAATATTTCTGATGATTTAAATCGCCCCAGAAACCAATTGGTTTTGATGGAAAAGGAACGGTACAAACTAATTCACCTTTCTCATCTTCTTTGGCGATTTCACCCTTAGTATTAAATACTTTTGTTGCCATACCTAAACAAGGTCCTTGTAATTCACCCCGATGCACACCAAGGGTTGGAACAGAAGCTACAAAGCAACCGCAGATATCGGTGCCACCTGACATTGAAGCAAGATGAACATCGGCTTTCACGTTTTCATAAATGTAATCGAAACCTTCAGGAACCAAAACTGATCCAGTCGAACCAATCATTCGCAGATTAGATAGATCGTGGCTTTCGGATGGTTTTAATCCAACTTTCTTAATACCATCGATAAATTTTGCAGATACACCAAAAAAATTTAATTTCTCTTTCTCTGCTATGTCAAAGAGTCGATGGGCTCTTGGAAATACTGGGGAACCATCAAATAGGACAATGGTTACGCCGCGAATCAGACACATAAATAACCAGTTCCACATCATCCAACCACATGTGGTGAAGAAAAAAACTCTCTCGCCTGCCTTCATGTCGAATTGATAGAGCTGTTCGGCGCCTGCCTTTAGCATGACGCCTGCTCCACTGTGGGTGATGCATTTAGGTTTACCGGTAGTACCCGATGAGAAGAGTACGAAGCCAGGGTGATCAAATGGCAACCTTTTAAAATCTGGTTTTGCACCATTGAAAGGGGCAATCCAAGATTCAAATTCAGAGATTCGAACTGATTTCTTTAAAGTGGGCAGCAGCGCAATAATTTCATCTGCCCTTTCTTTTAAATCAAAACTCTTGCCACTGTATTGGTAATCATCACCTAGCAGAATCAACTTAGGTTCGACTTGTCCAAAGCGATCTTCGACTGCATTAGGGGCAAAATCAGGAGAAGCTGTAGAAACTATTGCTCCAATACTTAGTGCGCCTAATGCAAAAATCATTACTTCTGGAACATTTGGTGCCCAAGCAACTACACGATCACCTACAGTTATTCCTAAATCTTTCATAGCTGCGGCGACCGCAGCACTTTTCTCTCTGAGTTCGGTATATGTAATTTCGCGTCTTGTACCATCTTCAAGAATTCCAACAATAGCAACGCCATCTCCATGGGCCAGCAAATTTTCAGCCACATTTATCGAACCTTTTGGGAAAAACTTTGCATCGATAAATCGCTCTCCACTTTGGAAAGCAATATCGCCTTTATCTCCAATTAGATTTAAATCATCCCAAGCACGTGACCAAAATTCACCTGGATTCTCGATACTCCATTTGTGTAGACCCCAGTAATCTGTATTTTTTTCGCGCTCTAATTTACCTAATGCGGTTTCTTGAGGATTTTTAGGCTGGAAAAGCAAGCTCACTTTTTAGCTATCGCCCTCGCGCGTAATTTGTAATAAGCGCCAGATAAACCACCTGGAGCAAACATAACTACAAGTATAAATAGAATTCCTAAAGTTAAAGCTGGCTCAGACAACGGACCACCAATGATCTTTGGCATATCTGTGAAAAATGGTTGTTGGGTCAGATCTTGCATGCGAGTAGTTGCAACCGAATAAAGAATGCCACCAATTACTGCACCCCAACGTGTTACCGCTCCACCAAGAATAACCATCAACAATAGCGCAATCGTTAAATTGGCATCAGCAAATCTAGGCGCAGCGCTACCTGCGGCAAGCAACATAATCACACCCAAGAAACTTGCAAGCGAGCCAGCGATTACAAAAGATAGCAGTTTGAATTTCTGTGTATCTAGACCAAGTACTTGTACGCGTAATTCATTATCTCTAAGCGCCGCAAAGACTCGTCCTGCAGAACTCTCTGTAATCCACCAAATAATTGCGTAAACGATTATTAACGCAAGTAAAGCGGTCCAGTAGAGATATTTGGTATTTACAACGCCAATCCAGAATTGTGGAACTTTTGTGGCATCCAAGGCGATTCCATTTTCGCCACCCGTTAAACCAAAGAAATTGCGATTAATAATTACGTGTCCCGCTTCGCCAAAAGCTAACGTCACCATCGCAAATGTAATGCCCGTTGTACGTAAAGATGCCATTCCAACTAACATCGCCAAGAGTGCAGTGATTGAAATTGCAATAACCATAGCCAAATACCATGGAACTACATTGTGGTTTATAAGAATGCAGGTGATATACATACCTGAACCAAAATAAATTGCATGGCCAAATGAAAGCAGCCCTGTAAATCCAAAAAGTAAATCATAAGTAAGAGCTAATCCACCGTAGATAAATGCAACTGCTAAAGTTTGTTGCAAGCCTGGTTGAGCTAAGGGATTTCCACCCAGTATCGGTGCTAGAGCAAGAAGCGCAAGTAAGGTTGCAAGAAACGGACGAGAATATTTCCAACGTAACATTACGCTGCCGCCTTTCCAAGTAAACCTTGCGGTCTAATTAGTAAGACTCCAGCTAGCAGAATTACAACTACGAAATCTCCCAATCCGGTGACGTAGTAATTAGCGAACTGACGGATTACGCCAATCATCATCGCGGCGATAAAACTTCCGGGAACGCTGCCCATACCGCCGATCACCACGACGATGAAACCATAAATTAAATATTGTCCGGCAATAAGTGGAGATACACCGTTTGAATAGACAGAAATCAAGACACCGCCAACCCCTGCTGCAAATCCGCCTAAGAAGAAAACGGTGCTAAATGCGCGTCGAACGTTGATGCCAAGTGCGGCAACCATATTTCTATTTTCAACGCCAGCGCGAATAATTAAGCCGATTCTGGTGAATTTAAGTAGGGCCCAGTTAGCAATTAACAGAATTAGCGCGGTTCCTATATAGAAGAAACGATCGGCTGGAATGATTGCACCTGCAATATTTACACCATTAAGAAAATAAGGGGGAGTTGGATAAAGAACCAAGTCATTTCCAAACCAACCTCCAAGTGCAGCACCAACTACAAGTGCAACGCCAACAGTTACGAGCGCTTGATCAACATGTCGCTCATACATTCTGGCAATAATTAATTGCTCCATTAGTAAGGCGAAAGCTCCAGCTCCTAGGCCACCAATTAACATGGATAAGAGGAATTTTGGAGTTGTAATCATGAAACCAGATTGTTTGGCATACCAAAATCCAAAAAAAGCACCAACTGTCAAGAATGCACCGTGTGCAAAGTTAAGAACACCCATTAACCCATAAATTAAAGAGAGACCTGAGGCCACAAGAAAATAGAGCGCACCGAGTCCGATGCCGGTAATTAGAATCAGTAGGAACGTTGACATTATTTGCCTCCTACGCCAAGCATTTGATGAACCCATTTGTCATCATGAAGTACTTCTGGTCCGCCTTGATAAACAACTTTGCCTTGATCCATAACAATTACATTCTCTGCAATGCGTTTTACCAATGCTAAGTTCTGTTCAACAAGCAGCATGGTGTTTTCATGGGCTACTTGCGCCAATGCATCTGCTACTTCAGTGACTAGTTTTGGGGCTAAACCTTTAGTTGGTTCATCAACTAGCAATATTTCATTCTTATTTAATAATGCTCTAGCAATCGCAACCATTTGTTGCTGGCCACCAGATAAAGAGCCTGCACGTTGCTGTGCACGAGTATCAAGTTCTGGGAAAAGTGAATGTACAAATTTATATGCATCGCCATGGTCCTTGCCGCGCGCAGCTAGCGCCAAATTCTCCTTAACCGAAAGTGAAGAGAAAATTTCGCGATCTTCAGGGATGTAAGCAATTCCTGATTTGGCGATTTTGAAAGTATCTCCGTTTAAGATTTCAGAGCCTTTGAAGGATATAGAGCCAGTGCCTGGATAAAAGCCCATAATGGTTTTTAAAGTTGTGGATTTACCTACACCGTTTCGACCAAGTAGCGCAGTTACTTTGTTATTAGGCACATCAAAACTGACACCATGAAGGATATGAGATTGGTTGATCTTTACGTGAAGATCTTTAATGGTTAGCACATTGCTCATAGCGCTTCTCCAATGTAAGCGGATTGAACAATCGGATTATCAATAACATTTTGTGGAGTATCGCAGACCAGTAATTCACCATAATTTAGAACTGCGATTCGATCAGCTAGCCCTAAAATAACTTCAAGATGATGTTCAACAATCAATACAGTTTTATTATGTTCGGTTTTGAGCGATCTAATGATTTCAACCAACTCAGGGACGTTTTCAACGCTCATGCCTGCCATTGGTTCGTCGAGCAGAACAATCTCGCTTTTGGAAGCAAGTACTATGGCAATTTCAAGTCGGCGCTTATCGCCGTGTGAAAGAGATCCGGCTATTTGCATTGCACGATTCGATAGTCCAACTTTGGCTAAACATTCGCGAGCATGTGCTACGACATCAGTGAATTTGTATGCGCTCTTGGTTAGATTCATTGACTTACCGTTTGCAGCTTGTGCGGCAATTCGTACATTTTCTAAGCAAGTTAAATTTGCGAAAATTGAAGAGGTTTGGAAAGTTCGCGCTAAACCAACTTTTGCTCTTTCGTAGGGTTTTAATGAAGTTATATCTAAATCATTTATGAATACTTGACCACGAGTTGGCTGGCGTACACCGCTTAACAAATTAAAGAGTGAAGTCTTACCAGCACCATTAGGGCCAATAATTCCAAGAGTTTCGTTCGTGTTTACCGAAAGGGTGATCCCATCGAGAATCTTTGCGCCACCTATTGAAAGTGATAAATCTTTAACTGATAAAGCTGATATCAATTGGGTTAACTCCCTTGTTGTCCCACTGGCTGGCTAAGGGTATAAAAAACCCCGACCTATTTCTATAAATTACCTTATAGATATAGGCCGGGGTCGATGTTATATCTGTGTTCTATCAGACATTATTAATAGTCTTAAGAAGCTGAGGAACGTAACCAGCAGCAGTTTTCTTTAGAGAAACTAAGAACATTGGCTGAATTAATGTGTGGTTTGTAGGGTCAACCTTCATAAGACCCTTTACGCCGACCCATGAATAACCTTCTAGTTTAGAAATCATAGTGTCAACATCTTGTGATGAATTGCCAGTCAGTGCCTGAACAATCATCTTCGCAGCATCAGCACCGGTGCAAGTAAATAAATCCTGTGCCTTCTTTGATGCTGCAAACGATGCCGCTAGATCTCCGGCTGCCTTTGACTTTCCAACGCCACCGAAATAGCTATTTGTAAGAATTGAGTTGGTTCCTTCAAATAGAGTTCCGTAGATATTGTAAGTTGCTGCGCCAGCAAGTCCTGTAATTGGACGCTGCTTAAGGAAAGCACCCTGCTGCTTTAGAGATGTAAGCATCGCACCAGCTGTAAGAGCATTTGACCATGC
>JBEAMP010000027.1:0-13919 GCA_041165905.1 Actinomycetota bacterium | reverse complement strand
GTGATGATGGTCGCGGAACGCGCTGCAGATTTAATCATTGGCAAAGGTACTTTAGCGCCAGATCACACTGAGTTTTATCGTCATGCAAAATGATGCACCTTCATCGATTCAAAAGGTAAAGGTCCAAAGAAGCGATTCGGATACCACGACTTCAGATAGCGTGGTGGTTGAAGAGCCGCTTGAAATTCGAATTAAAAAAGGTGACCAAGAAGAACAACTTGGAATCACCATGCGCACTCCTGGCGCTGATTTACAACTTGCAGCAGGTTTTCTCTGGGGTGAAGGATTTCTAACTAAACCAGAACAATTAATTTCAGTAATTGTTTGTGGCGATAGATCTTTAACGCCTCGCCAGAGAGCTAATGTAGTTATTGCAGAAGTTACAAATGATGCACCAGATTTTTCACGAAAGTTAGATCGTAGATTCACAATGAACTCTGCGTGCGGAGTCTGTGGATCTGAAAATATTTCTGATTTACATAAGCGTGGAATCAAAAAAGTTAAGCCAACTTCAAAAAGTGATGCACAGCTTTCGCATTACACGGAGCTGCTAGATAAGAATCAAGCAATTTTCTCTAAAACTGGTGGATTGCATGCAGCGCTGCTGGTAAATCCACAAGGCGAAATAAAATATTCTAAAGAGGATGTTGGTCGACACAACGCAGTAGATAAAGTAATTGGGCAAGCGCTTATGGATGGGCAACTGCCACTTTCTGATTGGACACTGGTGGTTTCAGGCCGAACTGGATATGAGATTGTTCAGAAAGCTATAACTGCTGGAATTTCAGCCATGGTAGGCGTTAGCGCACCAACTTCTCTTGCTATCGAATTAGCCAATGAATTCGGCTTAACATTGATTGCCTTTGCCCGAAACGGGGTAGGAAAGCGCTTCATTTCGACTATTTTGTAGTTTCGTTGCAACTGGTGCAACCAACTTATTGCCAGCATATATAGGTAGGTGCCTACCATTCTCACTATGTCGACAACGCAGATCTGGCAAGAGCGAGCAAGTAAAGTCAAACCTAATGGCAATATTTTCATTGATGGCAAATCGATGCCATCTGTCTCTGGAAAAACTTTAGAAGATTTCTCACCGGTTCTAAATAGAAGCATTGCCAATATTGCAGCGGGTGATAGCGAAGACGTCAATAAAGCAGTCGCATCTGCAAAACGTGCATTTGATTCTGGCATCTGGTCTCAAATGAATCCAAGAGATAAAAAAGCAATCATGTTGCGCTGGGCGGAATTACTTAATCAACACCGAGATGAATTAGCTTTGCTAGAAACACTTGATGTTGGAAAGCCAATTAGTGATTCTTTATCAGTTGATACTCGAAATTCAGCTCGTGTAATTCAGTGGTATGCCGAAACTATTGATAAAACTTACGATGAAATTGCACCAGCGCCTAGAAATGCTTTAGCAATGGTTACCCGCGAACCACTTGGAGTAATTGGAGCAATTGTTCCTTGGAATTATCCGATGAGTATTACCTCATGGAAACTTGGACCAGCTCTAGCAATGGGTAATTCAATAGTTATCAAACCCGCTGAAAATTCATCGTTAACTGCAATTCGTATGGCAGAGCTTGCAATAGAAGCAGGTTTACCTGAAGGTGTATTTAATGTAGTTCCTGGTTTAGGTGCAGAAGCTGGGCAAGCTTTGGCAAAACATATGGATGTTGCAAAGATTGCTTTTACCGGTAGCGGCCCAACAGGGCGAAAGATGCTTCAATATGCTGCGGAATCTAATATGAAGCAAGTTTCGTTAGAACTAGGCGGAAAGAGTCCTCAGGTAGTGCTCAATGATTGCACTAATTTGAAATTAGCGGCAGAAACAATTGGTTGGGCGATCTATTACAACGCTGGCCAAACTTGCAATGCCGGTTCTCGAATTATCGTGGAAAAGAGCGTGAAAGATGAACTTTTTAGCCACTTGAAGGAGTTTGCAAAGAATTTCAAAGTTGGCGATCCATTAAATCCAGAAACCATGATGGGTCCGATAGTTTCTAAGGTGCAAAGAGATCGAGTTAATTCATATCTTGAATTAATTGGCCAAAATAACGAAGAGGTTATTTTTGGTGGCGAAAAGGCAACTGGCGATGATCTTTACATTCAACCAACATTGATTTCTAATGTTTCAAATACTTCAAGACTTGCACAAGAAGAGATTTTTGGTCCAGTTTTAGTAGCGATTGAAGCAAAAGATTCAGATGAAGCGTTAAAGCTTGCCAATCAAACTGAATATGGATTGGCGGCATCAGTTTGGACTGATAATGTTTCAAAGGCTCATAATTTTGCCAGAGCCCTAAGAGCAGGAACCGTTTGGATTAACACTTTTGATGCTTTAGATGTAATTACTCCTTTCGGTGGATTTGGAGCTTCAGGAACTGGAAGAGATAAATCTCTACATGCATTAGATGCATACAGTGCGCTAAAGACCACTTGGGTAGATTTGTCGTGAAAATTGAAGTTCTAGGTAGAAAAATTGATCGACAAGAAGAAATTCTTTCCGAATCAGCGCTAGAACTAATAAGTAAATTACACACTCAATTAAATCCTAAACGTTTAGAACTGCTTGCAAAACGTAAAGAGCGAATTAAAGAGATTGCTAGTGGCAAGGAACTTTCATTTCTTGAAGAGACCAAGGAAATTCGTGAAGATCTTTCTTGGAAAGTTGCTCCGCTAGCACCAGGATTAATTGATCGAAGAGTAGAGATCACCGGTCCAACAGAGCGGAAGATGACTATCAATGCCCTCAATTCAGGGGCGAAGGTTTGGCTTGCAGACCAGGAAGATTCCACGACCCCAAACTGGGAGAACGTCATCCAAGGCCAAATTAACTTAAATGACGCTATTCGTGGACGTATTGAATTTACTAATGATGCCGGCAAGAAGTATCAGTTAAGAACAGATGCCCCGCTTGCCACAATTGTGATGCGACCTAGAGGCCTGCATCTTCCTGAAAAACATATCCTTGTAAATGGAGAAGTAACTTCAGGTTCGTTTGTAGATTTTGCTCTTTACATGGTGGCAAGTGCCAAACTTCAAATTGAAAATGGCTTAGGGCCTTACTTTTATCTGGCAAAGCTGGAATCACACTTAGAGGCAAGAATGTGGAATGAGGCATTTTTAATTGCACAAGATCATGTGGGAATTCCTAGAGGAACAATTAGGGCGACGGTTCTGATTGAAACTTACCCAGCAGCATTTGAGATGGAAGAGATTCTTAACGAATTGCGGGAGCACTGCGCTGGTTTAAATGCTGGTCGCTGGGATTACATGTTTAGCGTGATAAAAACACATAGAACTAGCGGAAAAGATTTTGTGCTACCAGAACGAAATGCAGTAACTATGACAGTGCCATTTATGAAAGCTTACACAGAGTTGCTCGTTAAAACTTGTCACAAAAGAGAAGCTTCTGCAATCGGTGGTATGGCAGCTTTTATACCAAGTTCAGATCCATCTGTTAATGAAATTGCATTCGCTAAAGTTCAAGCAGATAAATCTCGCGAAGCAAATGATGGATTTGATGGCTCATGGGTGGCTCATCCAGGAATGGTAGAACTTTGTCGTAACGAATTTGATAAAGTCCTAGGTGTTAAGCCAAATCAAATAGAGAAAAAGAAAGAGGGCAGTCAAGTAAGCGCTGCTGATTTATTGAACGTAAAAGCAACCCCAGGGGTAGTAACAGAAGCTGGACTTAGAAATAATATAAGTGTTTCGATTCAATATTTAGAGAGCTGGCTGCGCGGAGTTGGCGCGGTGGCAATTTTCAATTTAATGGAGGATGCGGCCACTGCAGAGATTTCCAGAAGTCAGATCTGGCAGTGGATTTACAACGAAATTACCCTAGAAGATGGCCGAAAAATTACCAAGGAGCTTGTCCGAGAGCTCACCGAAGAAGAGGTGGCAAAGCTTGATAACCCTTCCAAATTTGCCGAAGCAAAAGAAACATTTATCGCTTGCGCTTTGGATGAGCAATACTTGGATTTTTTAACTTTGCCAGCTTACGAGAAGATGGATTAATAACCAGCTTTATTAAATAAGCTGGAAATTTCATCAGCTGCATTTAAAAGAGTTGGAGCTAAGGATTTAATTTTTTCCTTTGAATTATTAAAAGTCGGCAATGTAACGTTTAAATAAGCGATAGTTCGACCAGCACGATCTTTAATAGCTGCAGAGATGCCACACCATTCTTCACGATGCTCTTTATAATTAATTGCCACACCAGTTACTCGTGCTTCCAAAATCTCTTTACGCAGTAGTTGCGGTTTGGTGATAGTGAATCTGGTTGGGGCTGCCAGTTTTTGTTTCAGATATTCATTTAGCTCTTCATCACTTAGATTCGATAAATACAATTTTCCAACCGAACCACAATGTAGCGGGACCACCATCCCAGCTAAGTCCACTTGTATTGGAGAATCAGATCTAACTTGATCCATCACCACAAGGTCTCCTCGTGTTGCAATTTCTAAAAATGCGCTGCCACCAGTTCTTTTGGCAACTTTCTCAAGAAGCGGTCTTGCTTTTCTAACAAAACTTGAATTATCTGTGGCTGCAGCAAGCCTGAGCGCACCGGGGCCAACTTTGTAAGTTCCGGTAACTTCATTTCTCTCAGCCAAATCAAAATGAACTAAAGTATTCATTAATCGCCAAGCAGTCGCACGATTTACTTTTGCGGCTTTTGCTAATTCTGGAATGGTCGGTGGCGCAGAGTAACTAGCTAAGGCATCGAGCAAACTAAGTGCTCTTTCCACCGATTGAACTCGTTGCGCCATGTGAACCACCGTTTCATTTGTGGGGAAAATTTAACTCAAAACCAGCGAAAATTCATCAAAAAACCTTTCGCGCGATACGAACCAGGTGTACTTTCGCTCCATTCCAACGAGGGAAAGCGAGAGGTTTAGGCGTGAAAATCAAAGCTGCAGTACTAGATGAAGTAGGAAAAGATTTCCGAATCGCAGAGGTTGATATTGATAAACCTAAATCAGGTGAAATTCTCGTAAAAGTTGCAGCGAGCGGACTATGTGCCAGCGATTTAAATGCAATTGATGGCAAGCGAAAGCTGGTGCCATTTCCAGCAGTAATTGGCCACGAGGCTGCAGGCGTCGTAACCGAAGTTGGACCAGATGTTTCAGGAATTGCAGTTGGCGATCATGTTGTCATGTCTATCGTGCCAAACTGCGGCGAATGTGAATGGTGCAAACGAGGTATTCCAAATTACTGCGCTACCGCCGGAGATGCGATGAGCGTTGGTGGCTTATTTGATAAAACTAGCCGCTTATCTGAAAATGGTTCAAAGTTAAATCAATTTCTATGCGTAGCATCCTTTGCAGAATATGCAGTAGTACCAGCATCTGGTGCGGTTGTGATTCCAAAAGAGATGCCATTAGATCGCGCTGCGCTTTTAAGTTGCGCAGTCTTAACCGGCTATGGCGCAGTAGTTAACACTGCGAAAGTTCAACCTGGATCTTCGGTTGCAGTATTTGGATGCGGTGGAGTTGGCTTAAATAGTATTCAAGGCGCAAGAATTATTGGCGCAAAAACCATCATCGCGGTTGATGTGAGCGATGAAAAGTTAGAGATTGCCAAGAAAGTAGGCGCCACTCATACGGTCAACGCAGCCAAAGAGGATCCAGTTGCCTTTGTGAAATCAGTTTGCGGCGGCGCAGATTATGTTTTCGATGCCTCTGGCCGTGAAGCCACAATTTCTCAGGCATGGCTGGCAACGGGTGTTCAGGGCCAATTGACTCTGGTTGGACTCCTTAAAAATGGAGCGCATCTAACCATCGATGCCGGGCCATTTGTCAATGAACAATCGATAAAAGGTTGCTATTTCGGCTCAGCCAACCTTCAGAAGGATGTCATTTCGTTAGTAAAAAGTTATCTAAATGGACAATTATTCCTAGACGAACTCATCAGCGAGCGAATAGGTTTGGAGGGTCTTAATGATGCCGTCAAGCGATTGAGGGCAGGCGAGGGGGCCAGAAACGTTTTGGTGTTTGACTGACCAGACAACCTACGCAAAGATTCCCGCGTTCTGAAAATTTCACGTGATTTTTCAGGAAGCGGGTAAAAACTAAATATCCACCCCACCAAAAGCAAAATCAAACAAATAAGGAGAAAACAGTGAAGTTTTCAAAGCTAGCTAAGGTTGCAGTAACAGCTGCAGTTTCATTAGCACTTGTGGTTCCGACACTGACTTCTGCAAATGCTGCGAGTAAATACGCAACCGCTACCAGCGCTTCACAGGCTGGCGGCCTTGCAGGCTTAGCAGCAGAGTGCAAGAGGGAAGGTCAGTTAAACGTTATTGCGCTGCCACATTATTGGGCAGATTACAAGGCAATGATTGATGGATTTAAAGCTAAATACGGAGTTAAAATCGATGAAGCAGATCCAGAGGCTTCATCACAAGATGAAATCGATGCAGCAAATCGCCTAAAGGGAACCAACCGTTCTCCAGACGTATTTGATATCGGTTTAGCTGTTGCAGATAAGTACCTTGGAACAGGAACCTTTGCTCCTTACAAAGTACGTAACTGGCGATACAACGCAGGCGCAGATAAAGTAGCGAATGCTGAATACACACCAAACTACTCAGGCACAATGACAATTGGTTACGACGGTTCCCTTGGAACTATCACCAAGCTTGATGATCTTTTGAAGCCAGCTTTCAAGGGCAAAGTAACTATCAACGGTGACCCACAAGGTTCATCAGCTGGTCTTAACTCAATCTGGATGGTCAACCTGGCTCTAGGTGGCACATTTGATGACATTTCACCAGCGGTTGCGTGGTTTAAGAAGCTTAAGGATGTTGGAAACTTCATCAACGTAAACCCAACTCAGGCGACAATTGCTTCAGGCCAGACCCCTGTAGTTATGGACAATGGCTATCTTGCAGTTAGCGTTGCCAAGGAATTCAAGAAGGCTGGAAAGACCTGGAAGATGTTCACTCCAGCAGCTGTGGGTTCTACTTATAACTCAGCAGTTTCAGCTTGGGCACCACACCCAGCTTGCGCTCGCCTATGGATGGAATACACCTTGGGTGAAGAAGGTGCTGCGATTTGGGCAGGTGGCGGAGCAACTCCAACACTTTGGGCATGGATGGTTAAGACCAAGCGTGCACCAGCCGCAGGAATTGCAGTTATCGGTAAGAGCAAGGCGCAAACACCTGCAGCAACTGGTGAACAATCAACCAAGGCACGTCTATATCTAAAGACTGCTTGGCCAGCTGCAGTAGGAACCAACTAAGTAAAAATTTCTTAGATGGCTAATACTCAATATCAGGGAACCGGCATCACCAAAGGTGGTGCCGGTTCTCGGTATTGGCGTAAGCACAGCGCATATCTGGGCGTACTTCCTTTTTTAATTTTTACAGGACTCTTTTTAATTTATCCTACTTACAATGTTGTTATCGGAGCTTTTAGAAATGAAGCTGATGAATTCGACACCTCCAAAATCAATGAACTATTGGAATCACCCATTGTTCGAAAAGCTTTTTATAACTCATTAGAGATTTCATTTAAAACGGCAGTACTCGGTGCAATTCTTGGTGGATTATTTGCATGGGCTATGGTCTCTGGTAAGCCAGGTGGCCGTTTTTATAAGTTTACCGTTGCAATTTCATCCGTTTTAGCACAATTTGGTGGCGTGATGCTCACCTTTGCATTTTTGGCAACTTTTGGCTTTAACGGCGTTGTTTCATCTATTTTTGTGAAGTTAGCGCCGGATTCATTTTTGGCTCAATCATCATGGCTCTACACCATTAATGGCCTAGCGGTGGTCTATACCTTTTTCCAAATTCCGCTAATGGTCCTAGTTTTCCTACCTACATTAGAGAACATGAAACCACAATGGCGAGAAGCATCAGATTCGCTTGGTGGCAGCCCACTTGAGTACTGGCGAAGCGTTGGAATTCCAGTTCTTACTCCATCATTTTTTGGAGCAATGTTGCTCTTATTTGTTAATTCTTTCTCAGCGTATGCAACTGCCGCTACGCTGGTAAATCTTTCCGACTTTTTAACCCCGCTGCAGATCGGAAATGCGCTATCTAGCGAAGTTGGTAACGCCAATCCACAGACTGCAAAAGCTCTATCATTGGCAATGGTCATCGTGGTAATTATTGTGATGGCTTTATATGCACAGATTCGTCGCCGAGTAAGTCGCTGGGAGTCAGCTCGATGAAGCCAACTTGGAAAGTGAAACTTTGGCGTTATTCCATCATTTTTGTGGTGAGTCTTTACCTTCTGTTACCTATTTATTCTATGTTGGATTTTTCAACCAAGCCTTTTGCCTTCTTTCAAAAAGGTAGGACTTTGGATGCCTGGAAAGTTATTCCCAGTCAGCCTGACTTAACTATTGCAATATTTAGATCTTTAATAACTGCCGCGATTGTGATGTTTTTAATTTTGGTACTAATTGTGCCAACCGTGGTTTGGGTGCACTTAAAGTTACCAAAGTTGAAGAGGATTGTTGAATTAATTTGCTTAATTCCTTTAGCGATTCCAGCAATTGTGATTGTGGTTGGCATTGCACCGCTCTATCGATGGATCTCAATTAACATAACCGAATCGCCAATTTCACTCTCTTTGGTTTATTCAATGTTGATTTTGCCTTACACCTATCGAGCTCTGTCGGCTGCTTTGGATGCATCTGATATTCATACTTTGGCTGAAGCTGCGCGCACTTTAGGTGCATCAACCACCAGAATGATGGCCGGTGTGATCATGCCAACTCTTCGAACAGGAATCTTAAATGGTTCATTCATTGCTATTGCGCTGGTGCTTGGCGAATTTACTATTTCTAATCTTCTTAATTACAAAACTTTCCAAGTGGTAATTGCAACAATTGGCCGCTCCAATGGAAATGTGGCAGTTGCAGTTTCATTAGCTTCAATTATTTTCGTATTACTTCTCTTACTTTTAATTCCACAGAAAAACCGCCAGAAAGAAGTTTTGGATGTTGATGTTGCCTAATCGAAAGGAAATGTAGTGAGCTCTGCATATGTGCAATTGGTTGATATCGCTAAGCACTTTGGCCCAGTAAAAGCGCTTGATGGATTAACTTTAGATATCGCCAAAGGTGAGTTTGTTGCGCTACTTGGACCTTCAGGTTGCGGTAAGACCACAGCGCTACGCGCTCTCGCAGGCTTACAAGAGTTAGATCGCGGTCAGATCATTGTTGATGGAAAAGACATTACCTACACTGCGCCAAATAAGCGCAATATGGGTATGGTTTTCCAGGCTTATTCATTATTTCCACACATGACTGCTCGTGAAAATGTTGAATATGGTTTGAAATTAAAGGTGCATAAAACAGCGGCTGATAAGCGCGGCAATCGTTCAAGTGAATTACTTGAGCTAGTTGGTCTATCAACGCACTCAAATCATTATCCACATCAAATGTCTGGTGGTCAGCAGCAGCGTATTGCGTTGGCACGTGCGCTAGCTATTTCGCCGCAAGTTTTGCTGCTTGATGAACCACTATCTGCACTCGATGCAAAGGTGCGCACCCAGCTGCGAGATGAAATTCGTCGTATTCAATTAGAGCTTGGCACAACTACTCTTTTCGTAACTCACGACCAGGAAGAAGCACTTGGCATAGCAGATCGAGTTGGCGTTATGCGTAACGGCCTGCTCGAACAGATCGCTTCACCTGCCGAACTTTATGATCGTCCAGCAACTTCATTCGTTGCAGAGTTCGTAGGACTTACCAATCAAGTTAAGGTAAAAGTCTCTAACGGCAAATTCAGTGCATTCGGTACCGAATTGAGCACACTGCCTGGATCAATAACATCTGGTGAAGGTGTGGCGCTAATTCGCCCTGAATCACTCACTGTAAAGGCGAGCAAAAGCGGTGATGGACGCGTAGTTGCAACATCATTCTTGGGTTCAATCTGCCGAGTAATGGTCAGCTTGCCAGATGGCAGCAGAATCGACGCGCAGATGGAATCTCAAGATGCATCAGGATTGCTACCAGGCACTGCAGTTGATGTCAGTGCAGATAAATTTGCAGTTTTCGTAAAGTAATATGAATTTCGGCAAGATAACCTCGATAGAGAGTTATACAGATGAATTTGTCTGCTTTGTAAAGGTAACTACCGATGAAGGCCTAGAAGGTTGGGGACAAACCTCTACCTATAACGCAGATATCACTGCACAAGTGCTACATCGCCAAGTCGCTCCTTGGGTTTTGGGGCAAGCTGCAGATGACATTGGCTTTCTAATAGATCGAGTAGAAGCTAAAGAACATAAATATCCTGGTAGTTACCGTTGTCGAGCTAATGCCGGACTTGATACTGCGCTCTGGGATTTGCAAGGAAAAGCGCAGAATAAGCCGGTTGTTGAATTATTAGGTGGAAAAGTCAAAGCGCTACGAGCCTATGCATCATCAATGAAGCGCGATATCACTCCCCAAGATGAAGCAAAGAGATTTGTAGAGCTGCGTGACAAGTATGGATTTGATGCATTTAAGTGGCGGGTAGGCGCTGAGTGCGGAAATGATATTGATGAATGGCCAGGCCGAACCGAGGAAGTTGTACCGGTAGTTTCTAGAGCACTTGGCGATGGAATTTCAAAGTTGGTCGACGGTAACTCTGGTTTCTCTCCTAAACGAGCAATTGAAGTTGGCAAACTTCTACAAGCTGAAGGTATCTCACACTTTGAAGAACCATGTAAATACTGGGAGTTGGCAGAAACTAAAGAAGTAACAGATGCTCTAGAAATTGATGTTACTGGTGGCGAACAAGATTGGGATCTATCAACTTGGCAAAGAATGATTGATATGCGTGCAGTTGATGTTCTACAACCGGATGTTATGTATATGGGAGGTATTTGGCGCACCCTTAAAGTTGTAGAGATGGCCAAAAAAGCTGGGTTACCAATTACACCGCATAGTGCGAATCTTTCACTTGTAACTATTTGCACAATGCATCTACTTGGCGCAATTGATAATCCTGGAAAATATCTTGAATTTTCCATCGAACAAGAGGATTACTATCCATGGCAGGTAGGTTTATTTCTTGGCGATCCCTTCAAAGTTGAAGGCGGCAAAGTGATGATTCCTTCACAACCAGGATGGGGAGTGACAATAAATCCTGAATGGTTAGCAAAAGCCAAGCGACAAGTCAGTCAAAAGTAATTAAGATTTCGGGCTATGAAGACCATTCTTGATGCCATCGGCAATACTCCTTTAATTAATATTGAGGGCATCTGGGTAAAGATGGAATATCTAAATCCATCAGGCTCAATCAAAGCGCGTATCGCTAAATACATGATTGAGCGTGCTGAAAAAGAAGGACTTTTAAAGCCTGGCGACACTATTGTTGAAGCATCTTCGGGAAATACCGGAAATGCAATGTCAATGGTTGCAGCAGTTAAAGGCTACAAAATGTTAGTTGTGATGCCTACCGGATTATCACAAGAGCGAGTTGCAATCTCTAAAGCTTTTGGTGCAGAGGTAAGAGAAATCGGCGACTTTCATGTAAACGATGCGCTAGAAGAATGTCGACGTTTAAGTAAGGAACCTGGTTATTTTGCACCACAACAATTTGATAATGAGTGGAATGTAAATGAGAACTCAGAATGGTTGGCTCAAGAAATACTAAAAGAACTTCCGTCAAAGCCAGAATTAGTTATTGGTGGTGTCGGAACTGGCGGCACCATCATTGGTGTAGGTAAAGCATTTAAAGAGGTAAACCCAAATTGCGAAACATATGCGCTTGAACCCTCTGAATCTTGCACCATTGCCTGCGGAGAAGTTGAGAAGCATTTGATTGAAGGAATTTCAGATGGCTTTGTGCCAGGAATCATCCAGCGCCACGAACATGAAATTGATGGCTTTGTTCATATCCACTCCAATGATTCAATTGAGGAGATGCGACGTATTGCTCGCACGCATGGAATTTTTGTTGGGCCATCATCTGGCGCACATTTATTGGCAGCTAAAAAGCTTAAAGAAGAACATAATTTACAAACTGTAGTCACTTTCTTCTGTGACGAAGGTGAAAAATATATGAAAGATTATTGGCTGAAGTACTAATTTGAAAAGCTGATAGCAGTCGTTAGGAATTACGTGCAGCATTAGCCAAGATTGCATCATGAATATATTTGGCTAAACCTGCTTGTTGATTTTCGTAATGAGTTGTAAATCTAGAATCAGCCAAATACATACTCGCTAAGCCAGTATGTATTTGATAAGTGCAGTCGTACCACCAATCACTTATTGATTTGCGGTGCGCTTCTGCGCCGTCCATGGCCCTTTCGCTATTAGCAGGTAATCCCTCAATAAAAGCTGCCCGAACTAAATTAGTCGCATCTTGCATGGCTCTCTGCGCCATTGCTATATCTTCTTTTGAATAACCAGCAAGACGTTTCTGTGAATCTTTATATGCCACAGTATCGCCCCAACGTTCTTTGGCCTCTGCTTCATATGACCCAGCTGCATTGAAATTGTGAGACATAGATAAAGTTTAACTGATGGTTACTATTTGCTCTGTGCCAGACTTAAGTAACTTTCCATTAACAAAACCATTAGCAAATCGTTTTCGCGAGGTTGTTTCTGGTTCTAAAGATGGCACTCCTAAATGGGCTTTTCAAATGCTCGAAGGAGATGATGAAGGCTACTTTGGCCCAGAATCAGCAGTTTGGGAAGTACATGGTTGCGTATCAACAATTGTGGGTGGAATCAGAGCGCTACTTTTGCAAGCTGCCCACCCTGCGGCTTTAGCAGGAGTTGCTGAGCATTCTCGTTATCAAGAAGATCCACTTGGTCGCTTAGCAGGAACTACTAAATGGCTGACAATCACTTCATTTGGTGCAACTGAATTTATAGAAAAGGAAGCACGTCGAGTAAATGAAATGCACAGTCGTGTCACCGGAACTTACATTGGTAAAGACGGTCAATCACACGATTATGTCGCGAAAGCAAGTGAATATTTGTTGTGGGTACATTGTGCCTTTACCGACGCTTTTTTGAAAACATATATAGATTTGAATTACAAATTTAAGACTTCAGCGGACCAATATGTAAAAGAATGGGCTAAAAGTGCCGAACCACTTGGTTTGAATGATGCGCCAAAATCAGTTGCGGAATTGGAAGAGAAGTTAGATTATTTTAGAGACCATGCTTTAACCGCTAATGCGACGACTAAGGATGTTGTTAAATTTATTTTGAAACCGCCTTTCTCTAAATTGGGTCTAATTCCATTTACGATTTTTGCAAATGCGGCGGTCGCAACTTTGGACCCAAGAGAGGTTGAGCTGCTTGGGCTAAAAAAACGCGGCAAAATCTGGTTAAGGATCTCTAAAGTTATTTTGGAGTTATTAAGTGCGATTTTGGGACACGAATCACCTAGCCAGAAGTTTGCTCGCCAACGTATCGCTAGGCTACGTAAATGACCAGAGTGATTGCACATCGTGGCTATTCGGCTAAATATCCTGAGATGAGCCGAGAAGCTTATGTAAATGCGATTCCGGTGAGTGATGGTTTTGAATGTGACCTACATTTAACCAGCGATCTAAAACTATTTTGTTGGCATGACGACACCATGGATCGCACTTCAAACATGAGCGGCGATGTACATGAAATGACTTGGGAAACAATCAGCAAAGCAACGCCACAGCCAATACTTTTCAAAGAATTTATGGATATCGCAATGGGCGCCGGTAAAGATGTTTTGATTGAGACCAAGCATCCTCAAAAATTTAAGGGTTTACTTGAGAAAAGATTAAAAGCGGAACTAGATCAATTAAATCCCAAAATCGATATGAGCTTCATGTCATTTGACCCTAGAGCAGTATGGCGTATGCGAAATTTTCCCGGACGAAAAGTTCAGCTGCTGGAGAAGAAAGTTTATGTCCCTAAATTTTTTGCTGACGTGGTAGCGCCTTATTGGAAGTTAGTTACCAAAGAATGGGTAG
>JBEAMP010000026.1:0-8510 GCA_041165905.1 Actinomycetota bacterium | reverse complement strand
GCGCTACGAGCAGCTTTTGATCACAAAGAGCCTGCAGTTGCCATTATCAAACATGCCAATCCATGTGGAATTGCGATTGGCAAAGATATTGCTAGCGCCTATCTTGCGGCTCATCTTTGTGACCCAGTATCTGCATTTGGTGGTGTAGTTGCAGCAAATCGCACTGTAACCAAAGAGATGGCGCTACCTTTAGCAGAAATATTTACAGAAGTGATTGTGGCGCCAGATTATGATGCTGATGCTTTAGAAATTCTTAAGCAGAAAGCAAATATCAGAATTCTGACAACCGAACTTAAGAGCTATGGGCCGCTGGAACCACGTTCAGTTTCCGGTGGTTTACTTGTGCAAAGTGCAGATTTGATTGATGCCGAAGGTGATAATCCTAAGAATTGGAGACAAGTTTCAGGAGAATCGGTTTCGCCCGAAATTCTTGCTGATTTGGAATTTGCTTGGCGCGCAGTTCGTGCAGTTAAGAGCAACGCCATTCTGCTTGCAAAAAATGGTGCAGCGGTTGGTGTTGGAATGGGACAGGTGAATAGAGTCGATTCAGCCAAACTCTCTGTAGCGCGAGCAGGAGATAGAGCTAAAGGTTCGGTAGCTGCAAGTGATGCATTCTTCCCATTTGCTGATGGCCTTGAGATTTTAATTAATAGTGGTATCACTGCAGTTGTTTCACCTGGTGGATCAATGCGCGATGAAGAGGTTATTGCTGCAGCAAAAGCTGCGAATATCGCCTTATTTTTCACTGGAACTCGCCATTTCTCGCACTCGTAATTAAGATCGCGCATATGACAGCACAAATTCTTGATGGCAAAGCCTTCGCGAAAAAAATCAAAGAAGATTTAGCAGTCGAAGTATCCGCCCTTAAAGTGCGCGGAATTACTCCTGGACTCGGAACAATTTTGGTTGGGGATGATCCAGGCTCACGTCAATATGTTGGCGGTAAACATAAGGATTGCTCCGAAGTAGGAGTCAATTCAATTCGCATTGATTTACCAGGCACTGCAACACAAGCAGATGTCTTGGCTGCGGTAAAAGATATGAACAATAATCCTGATTGCACCGGCTATATTGTTCAATTGCCATTACCTAAAGATGTAAATACTCAAGCAATACTTGAAGCTATCGATCCAGAGAAAGATGCTGATGGTTTGCACCCTATGAACTTAGGTCGCTTAACTGCAGGATTTGATGGAACGCTGCCATGCACTCCGCGCGGAATTGTTGAATTGCTTCATCACTATAAAATTCCAGTTAAAGGTGCCGAAGTCACGATTGTAGGGCGCGGATTAACAGTTGGTCGTCCATTAAGTTTGTTACTCAACCGTCGCGAAGAGAATGCAACAGTCAATTTAGTTCACACCGGAACTAGAGTAATTAAGGATCACACTTTAAGTGCCGACATTATTGTGGTTGCAGTTGGTGTAGGTCATTTCCTTACTCCTGACATGGTCAGTCCTGGTGCAGTTGTGATTGATGTTGGTGTTTCAAGAAATGAAAATGGAATCCAAGGTGATGTGCATCCAGATGTCGCAAATGTTGCAGGCTGGATCTCTCCAAATCCGGGTGGTGTCGGTCCGTTAACTCGTGCGATGTTAGTAAAGAACGTCGTAGATTCTGCAACTAGAAAATCCAAATAGCTAAGTTGCCAAAATGTTTTCCCAGCGCCTACTAAATCTCATAGCTGCAATTGGGGTACTACTTGGCGCAATTGGGCTAGTTCGTTCAGGCGCGATCGTTATAGGAGCTGCGATTGCACTCACGGGGGTGCGACAAGAGCGTCGAATTGAGCGTTATTTACCTATAACCATTGGCTTAGCGCTCATAGTTGTGGCTATTGTCCTTCCGCACGGACGATAGAATTATCTTGACGTCAAGATACTCTTAATTAATCGGGGAAGATATGCCAGGAAAAGTAACCGTCGTAGGAGCTGGTTTTTACGGCTCAACAACTGCAATGCGATTAGCCGAATACAACATCTTCGACATCGTTGTATTGACAGATATTCTTGAAGGCAAACCCGAAGGTCTTGCACTTGATATGAATCAATCGCGATCAATCGAAGGTTTTCAAACCAAAGTAGTTGGAGCAACAACCACTGCAGATGGCGCAGGTTATGAAGCGACTGCAAATTCAGATGTTGTAGTAATTACTGCAGGTCTTCCGCGCAAACCAGGCATGAGCCGCATGGATTTAATTGGAGTTAATGCCGGAATCGTTCGCGGTGTCGCAGAGAACATTGCAAAACATTCACCAAATGCTGTAATCATCGTAGTTTCAAATCCACTTGATGAAATGACTGCCCTAACTCAGATTGCATCAAAGTTCCCACACAATCGTGTTATGGGCCAAGCAGGAATGCTAGATACAGCGCGTTTTACAAATTTTGTGGCAGAGAAACTTGGTGTTCCAGTTGCAAGCGTTGAAACTTTAACTCTAGGTTCACATGGCGAAACCATGGTTCCAGTACCATCTCGATGCAAAGTAAATGGCGCACCTTTGACTGACAAATTATCTGCAGAAGAGATTGAAGAATTAGTTGTGCGCACTCGTAATGGTGGCGCAGAGGTAGTTGCACTTCTTAAAACTGGTTCTGCTTATTATGCGCCTTCGGCTGCAGCAGCGCGTATGGCCAAAGCAGTAATTGAAGATTCTGGTGCAGTGATGCCTGTTTGTGCTTGGGTAGATGGCGAATATGGCATTAAAGGTGTTTATCTTGGCGTTGAAGCTGAAATTGGTCGCACCGGTGTAAAGAAAGTTGTAGAGACAAAGCTGACTGATTCAGAGTTGGCGCTTCTTAATGAAGCAGCTGAAGCAGTTCGCGCCAAGCAAGCCGATGTTAAAGGGATGTAATCATGGCAAAAATTAAAGTAGAAGGCACTGTTGTAGAGCTAGATGGCGATGAAATGACTCGCATCATGTGGCAATTCATCAAAGATTCATTGATTCTGCCTTATTTAGATGTAAACCTTGAATATTACGACTTAGGTATGGAACACCGTGATGCCACAGATGATCAAGTAACAATTGATGCAGCTAAGGCAATCCAGAAGCATGGTGTTGGCATTAAGTGTGCAACTATCACTCCTGATGAAGCTCGCGTAGAAGAGTTTGGTCTAAAGAAGATGTGGAAATCTCCAAACGGAACTATCCGCAACATTCTAGGTGGCGTTATTTTCCGCGAACCAATCATCATCTCTAATGTGCCACGTCTGGTTCCACATTGGACCAAACCAATAGTTATCGGTCGTCACGCATTCGGTGATCAATATCGCGCAACAGATATCAAAGTTCCTGGTCCAGGTAAGTTAACACTTTCATATGTGCCAGAAGGCGGCGGAGAGCCAATGAACTTAGAAGTATTTGATTTCAAATCTTCTGGTGTGGCAATGGCGATGTATAACGTAGATGATTCAATCCGTGATTTTGCACGTGCATCACTTAATTATGGTTTGCTTCGTAAATATCCGGTTTATTTATCTACTAAAAACACTATCTTGAAAGCGTACGATGGTCGTTTCAAAGATATTTTCCAAGAGATCTATGATGCTGAATTTAAGTCTCAATTCGAAGCGCTTGGAATTTGGTACGAACACCGTCTAATTGATGACATGGTTGCAATGTCACTTCGCATGGAAGGTGGCTATGTCTGGGCTTGTAAGAACTATGACGGAGATGTGCAATCAGATACCGTGGCGCAAGGCTATGGTTCATTAGGTTTGATGACTTCAGTTTTGATGACTCCAGATGGAAAAGTTTGCGAAGCAGAAGCGGCGCACGGAACTGTTACTCGCCACTATCGCGATCATCAAGCGGGCAAGAAGACCTCAACAAATCCAATTGCTTCAATTTTTGCTTGGACTCAAGGCTTAGCCCACCGCGCAAAACTAGATAACAATCCAGAGCTAGCAAAGTTCTGCGCAACATTAGAACGAGTATGTATCGAAACAGTCGAACAAGGAAAGATGACCAAGGATTTGGCGCTATTAATTAGCAATGATGCACCTTGGCAGACCACCGAAGAGTTCCTTGCCTCAATTGATGAAAACTTAAAGAAAGCTATGGCCTAAACAGCCAGAGTAGTTTCCTTATGGCAACGAACCCAGGCGTAATTGCGCTAGTCGGTTCGGGTGAATATTTACCAGTAATGCAGGAGTTCGAAACGGAACTTCTGCATTTTGCTTTGCAACGCGGTAAGAAAAATACATATATTCAAATTCCTACTGCGTCATCAAATGAAGGTGAAGACCGCAGAAATTTCTGGAGACGTCGCGGTTTAGAACAAGCAGCGCGAATCGGTTGTGAAGGTATCTATCTACCCATCCACCAACGTGAAGATGCATTTAATCCCGAGCATATTGCAGCTCTTGAAAGTGCCGGGCTAATTTATTTTTCCGGTGGTGATCCACATTTTGTAAAGGAAGTTTTCCAAGGTTCACCTTTGTGGCAGAGAATAGTTGCAGAGTGGGAGAGCGGCTCTTCTCTTGCTGGATGTTCTGCAGGTGCAATGGCATTTGGCGGAACTATTATGGGTATTCGAAAATCAAGTCATAGCGATGGTTTAAATTTGCTACCTGATATTGAAGTAATTCCTCACTATGACAAAATTCTAGGTTGGGTACCTGATCGAGTGGCATCTTTTATTGCACGTGCTGGCGCAAATACCAACTTAGTTGGCATTGATGAAAATACGGCACTGATAAAAGAAGGCGCTGAAAATGTTTGGCGAGTAACAGGTGCTGGCAGAGTTCATGTGTTGCGCGGAAATATTGAAATTGCTAATTAAAAAAGCCCCTCCAAATCAGAGGGGCTTTCTCTTTACAGTTATTAATTTAAGCGAAGTCCAGTCTGTGCATGGAATAGGTGAATCGCAGTAGGAATCGCCTTCACCTTAATCTGATCTCCAGCCTTAGGTGGATTCTTTGGATCCCAACGAACAATAACCTGCGCGCCTTCATCAGATGCATTTGCAAACTTCACATTGCTATCAGCAGGCTTTCCGTAAACGAATGCATCAGAACCAAGTTCTTCAACAACTTCTACGTTAACTTCAAATCCCGTAGATGCTGGTTCCCAACCTTCAGGGCGAACGCCAACAATTACTGAATTTCCAGCAGATGCAGGAACTGCAATATCTAAGTGGCCAACATGTGCCTTGCCATCAGATACTGGGACTTCAAGTAAATTCATTGCAGGTGAACCGATAAAGCCAGCAACGAATGCATTTCCTGGCTTATCGTAAAGATTACGTGGGCTATCAACTTGCTGTAATAGACCATCTTTAAGAACTGCAACGCGATCACCCATTGTCATAGCTTCAATTTGATCGTGTGTTACATAAACGGTAGTAATTCCAAGTCGACGCTGTAGCGCTGCAATTTGAGTACGAGTTGAAACACGTAACTTTGCATCAAGGTTTGATAGCGGTTCGTCCATCAAGAATACTTGTGGTTCGCGAACAATCGCGCGACCCATTGCAACGCGCTGACGTTGTCCGCCAGATAGCGCTTTTGGTTTGCGCTCTAAATAAGGTTCTAGGTCAAGAAGTTTTGCTGCTTCGCGAACTCTTTTATCGCGATCTTCTTTTGAAACACCAGCAATCTTCAATGCAAAGCCCATGTTCTCTGCAACTGTCATATGTGGGTATAGCGCATATGACTGGAAGACCATCGCGATATCGCGATCTTTTGGTGCAACGTTTGTTACGTCGCGATCACCAATTAAAATACGACCAGTATCAATCTCTTCAAGGCCAGCCAACATACGAAGTGAAGTTGACTTTCCGCAACCAGATGGGCCAACTAGAACTAGAAATTCTCCGTCATTAACGACGAGATCTAATTTATCTACAGCTGGTATTGGGTTGCCTGGATAGATACGTGATGCTTTATCAAATGTTACTGAAGCCATTGCTTCTCCTTCCGGGCAGGTACGTGCCCGACGATCCGTTGGAAGTTCTGCACCCCTAGGTGCGAGGCTGAGATTACGCGTAAAACAGCGCGGAGGGAAGAAAATCCGATAACCTTTCTCATCTAATGGAACTTTTCAAAGCCATCGCGCTGGTCTTGGCGTTGATTTTTTTGGCAGCGTTCTTTGTGGCAGCAGAGATTGCCTTGATCTCTTTGCGTGATGGTCAAATTAAACAATTAGCAACTCAAGGTAAACGGGGTGCCCGCTTAGCCAAATTAGTGGCAAACCCAAATCGATTCCTTGCTGCGGTTCAAGTAGGTGTGACGGTATGTGGCTTCCTCTCTGCCGCGTTAGGCGCTGAAAAACTTGGGGTTTATGTTCAACCACGACTAGTCGATCTAGGCATCTCAACAAGCGCCGCTCAGCTTTTATCAATTATCGGGGTGACCCTGGTGATTGCTTACTTTTCACTTGTGCTCGGCGAATTAGTTCCTAAACGAGTCGCGCTATTTCGTAGCGAACAAATATCCCTAAATTCAACTTTCATAATTGATGTATTGGCAAACATCTTCCGTCCTGTGATTTGGCTGCTCTCTAGATCAACTGACTTAATTCTCAGGTTAATCGGAATTGACCCTAAAGAAGAGCGAAGTCAGATTTCTGAAGAAGAGTTGATGGAGTTGGTTTCTGGACATAAAGCTCTTACTGAAGAGGAGCGCGAGATAGTTGAAGAAGTATTTAATACTTCGGAAAAACTTGTTAATGAAGTAATGGTGCCGCGCACTGAAGTTGATTTCATGGATGGGTCACTTACTGTAAGCAAAGCAAAAGCGCTCGCAGTTGAGTTGGCTCATTCGCGATATCCGGTGGTTCGTGGCTCCAGCGATGAAGTTATCGGCTTTATACATGTTAGAGATTTATTGGATACTTCTAACGCCACCCCAAATTCAAAAATTCAAGATTTAGTACGTCCAATCATGTATTTGCCAGGTACTAAAGGCGTTCTACCGTCGTTAACTGAGATGCGTAACCAGCGCCAACATTTAGCGATTGTTTTAGATGAATATGGCGGAACTGATGGCATTGTTACCCTGGAAAATTTAGTGGAATGTTTAATAGGCGATATTCATGATGAATATGATCAAGACGAGAGTGAAATTTCTGCCGAACATCGCACCGGTGATTTCGAGCTTGATGGGTTAACTTCAATTGAAGATTTGGAATCCGAAACTGGAATCGCTTTACCAGAGGGCCCTTATCAAACAGTAAGTGGTTTTATGATGCACTTCTTAGGGCGTATGCCTAAAGAGCACGATGTAATCAGTATTAATGGAATTAGATTAGTTGTGATCTCACTTGAAGGTCATCGTGTTGGCCAATTACTCATTTCACGCATGGCAGACTAACCCTGTGAAGAGAGTACTTTCTGGCATCCAGCCAACCTCTGAATCGTTTCATTTAGGTAATTACCTGGGTGCGGTTAAGCAGTGGGTGGACTTACAAAATGGCCACGAAACCTATTACTCAATCGTTGATTTACATGCTCTAACAGGAGATGTTGATCCAAAGCTACTTCGTGCTCGAACTTTGGCATCTGCAGCTCAATTAATTGCAGTCGGAATTGATACCGAAAAATCTGCTCTTTTTGTGCAATCGCATCTACCCGAACATAATCAACTTGGTTGGATTATGGAATGCGTTGCGTCATTTGGAGAAGCAAGTCGCATGACTCAATTTAAAGATAAATCCTCCAAAGGTGGCGCTGATGGTGCGCGCGTAGGTTTATTTACATATCCAATGTTGCAAGCGGCAGACATATTGCTTTATCAAGCAGATTTAGTCCCAGTTGGTGAAGACCAAAGACAACATATAGAAATTACAAGAGACTTAGCAAATAGATTTAACACCCGATACGGTCAAGTCTTTACATTGCCGGATGCTTATATTCTTAAAGAGGGCGCAAAGATTTATGATCTCCAAGAGCCAACCAATAAGATGTCTAAATCTGCCAACTCTGCAAGTGGTGTGATTGAATTGATGGATGCTCCTGAGATAAATACCAAGAAAATTAAGAGTGCAGTAACAGATACCGGACGCGAAGTTCTCTTTGATTATGAAAATAAACCAGGAATTAGTAATTTGATGACAATTTATTCGGTTGTTACCGGAAAAACTATTCCAGCAATTCAGGATGAATTTGCTGGTAAAGGTTACGGAGATTTCAAAGGTGCAGTCGCGGATGCAACAGTCGAATACCTTCGCCCGATGCGTGATCGCGCACTTGAATTATTAAAAGACGAGGGCGAATTAATTAGAATTTTGAATCACGGAGCAGAGAAAGCACGAGTGCTAGCAAGCAAAACCCTTAAAGATTCATATAAAGCGCTCGGAATTCTGGGCTAACTTTCAACCATCACTTTAGGGTTCATTAAAAAGTAATGAAGTCGAAACCCGCCACGTTAGATATTTTTCGCTTCGCCTACTAGGCTCCCGATTAAGAGCTACCAAGGTCTTGGTAGCTAACCCATGGGAGGAAAATTGAAGAAGTTCACACGTATTGTCGCAGTTGCTGCTGCAGCAACAATGGCAACCGTTGGCT
>JBEAMP010000025.1:0-3181 GCA_041165905.1 Actinomycetota bacterium | reverse complement strand
CCCAATTGCAAAACCCGCTCCAGTTAAATAAGCAACTGTGGAGATTAGAAAATTTGGAATATAAAGAATTGTTAGTAGAAGCAAGAGTATTCCACCAATAAAACCTGGCTGTAGAACAGTTGTTAATTGATGCACTGTTCTCAAATTAATCAGCAGAGAGATTCCCATCGCAATTGCAGCAAATCCTAGAAGTACCGACCAAATTTTCACTAAGTAAACAATCGAGTGAGTAAACCTAAATTGATTGATGCTAAAGAATGAAACTGCAAAGACAAATGGCGTTGAGAAAAGTAGAGCCCAGTACCAAGAAATATAAATATCATAATTAGATGAAAGAAATGAAAGTAAAGTAATTAGAGCAACGTAACAAGTAGAAAATATCCACACGGAGATATCACTATTGGTTCTATCAAGTGTTTTACGTGCACCATTTGCAATACCGATTGCAGGTAGCAACATCGCACCTAAAGGCAGATAGGTAAACCAACCTTCAACGCCACTAGGTGGAATGTGTAAATGAAACGGCACCGCATGTGCGCCAAGAAAAATCCAAGTTGCACCTCTAAATGGATCGGTAGTACTTGCATACGCACTACCAGCAATGGCCCATGCTAAGAATGTAATGATTCCAGCGGGAATTAAGGTAAATAGAACGCTGCGGATGCTTTGCGTGAGCGCAATTACGAACACGCAACCAACCTTAGCGACCCATTACTTGGCGCAGAAGATTTGCTGTTTCTGACGGCGTTTTGCCGACCTTTACTCCAGCTGCTTCTAAGGCATCTTTCTTCGCCTGCGCTGTGCCAGAACTTCCAGAAACAATCGCACCAGCATGACCCATGGTCTTACCTTCTGGTGCAGTAAATCCTGCAACATAACCGACCACTGGTTTCGTTACATATTCTTTTATGAAAGCTGCAGCACGCTCTTCGGCGTCTCCACCGATTTCACCAATCATTACAATTGCTTTGGTTTCTGGATCATCTTGGAATGCTTTTAGGCAATCAATATGAGTTGTGCCAATTACTGGATCTCCACCAATACCAACTGCTGTCGTAAATCCAATATCGCGAAGTTCGTACATCAATTGATAGGTCAATGTTCCGGATTTTGACACAAGGCCAATTGGGCCACTGCCAGTAATATCTGCAGGAATAATTCCAACATTTGAATATCCTGGACTTATAACTCCTGGACAATTTGGTCCAACAAGTCTGGTGCTTCCCTTTTCTGCTGCATACGTATAGAAATATGCAGAATCATGAACCGGAATGCCTTCTGTAATTACAACAACTAACGGCATCTTGGCATCAATGGCATCAATTACTGCAGCCTTCGCAAATTTAGGTGGCACGAATACCACTGAAACATTTGCACCTGTTGCTGACATTGCTTCTGCAACAGTGTTGAAAACTGGTAGCAATTTGCCATCCATGTCAACGCTTTGGCCACCTTTGCCTGGAGTCACTCCACCAACGATATTGGTGCCAGCTTTTAACATTCGTTTGGTGTGCTTGGTTCCTTCAGAACCGGTCATGCCTTGAACAATTACTTTGCTATCCGAATTAATAAAAATCGCCATTTACTTTGCCGCCAATTCTGCTGCGCGTGCAGCTGCACCATCCATAGTGTCTAATTGCTGCACCAATGGATGCGCTGCTTCATTAAGAATTCGACGTCCTTCTGCCACATTGTTTCCATCTAAACGGACCACAATTGGTTTAGTTGCCGCAGATCCTAAAATTTCTAAAGCCTTTACGATTCCGTTTGCGACGGCATCACATGCAGTAATTCCACCAAAAACATTTACGAAAACGCTCTTCACATCTTTATCACCGAGGATGATTGATAAACCATCAGCCATCACTTCTGCAGAGGCTCCGCCTCCGATATCTAAGAAGTTAGCTGGGCGGACATTTCCAAATTTTTCACCGGCGTATGCGACGACATCTAATGTAGACATCACTAGTCCCGCGCCATTTCCAATAATTCCAACTTCGCCATCTAACTTGACGTAATTAAGCCCTTTAGCTTTTGCAGCTTCTTCTAAAGCATTCGCAGCTGATTTATCAATCAAAGCCTCATGATCTGGTTGACGAAATTCTGCATTGTCATCCAGGGTAACTTTTCCATCTAACGCGATGATTTTTCCATCTGCAGTCTTAACTAGCGGATTTACTTCAACCAAAGTCGCATCTTCTTTGGTAAATACTCCCCATAGAAGTTCGATTACCTTGGCAACATCTGCTGCAATTTCAATTGGGAATTTTGCTTGCGCGACAATTGCGGCAGCTTTAGCGCTATCAATACCTGCAACTGCTGATACAGGCACCTTTGCTAATTTCTCTGGCGCGGTACGAGCAACTTCTTCAATATCCATTCCACCTGCAACAGATGCCATGCAGAGATATTGACGATTTGAACGATCTAATAAAATTGAAACGTAATACTCTTCAGCAATAGGTGCAGCTTGCGCAATCATCACTCTATGCACAGTGTGGCCTTTGATATCCATACCGAGAATTGCAGAGGCTTTCTCTTTAGCATCTTCTGCGTTATCTGCAACTTTAACGCCACCAGCTTTTCCGCGACCGCCAACTTTTACCTGCGCTTTAACGACCACCTTGCCGCCAATTTTCGCAGCTGCTGCGTGTGCTTCTTCGGGGGTTGTAGCGACAGCGCCTGCTAATACAGGAACGCCATGCTTTTCAAATAAATCTCTAGCTTGATATTCAAATAAATCCACGAACGAATATTAGTCGTGAAATTAGAGCTTCTCGACCGGCGCATAGCGCAGCAGTAAGCGCTTCTCTCCTAATTGTCCGAAATTAATGGTTGCTTCTGTTCGATCACCTTCACCAGAAATCTTCACAACCGTGCCTAATCCAAATGTGTCATGAGCCACACGATCACCAACATTTAACGAAATCGTGATTGAAGATTTCTTACCAGTAGCTCTAGGTGGTGGCGCAGATTGAATAAATTTTGGTTTTGGAGCAAAAGTTCTTTGGCGCCATTCAATTAAATTATCTGGAATCTCATCTAAGAATCTTGATGCAGGGTTGTAATTGGGCGCTCCCCAAGCGCTTCGATATTCGGCGCGAGTTAAATATAAACGTTCTTGCGCTCTGGTTAATCCAACATATGCAAGACGTCTCTCTTCTTCTAATTCATCACGTTC
>JBEAMP010000024.1:0-5884 GCA_041165905.1 Actinomycetota bacterium | reverse complement strand
CATCCAATGTATCCAGGTACTGACGAAGGCGATTATTACCGCGGAAAAGTTACTGAAGCGCACTCCTCACAGGCTAATAACCAGGAGGCCAAGTAAATGAATTTGTTGCTTGAAAATTTAGGAACTACTGGCACGCCTGAAGCAATTCAGTTTTACATAATGGCGCCGCTTGCAGTTGCTGCAGCATTGGGAATGTTAATTGTAAAAAAGGCAGTGCACTCTGCAATTTTGATGGCATACGTGATGCTTAGCTTGGCCTTCTTCTATATTGCACAAGATGCGGCATTCCTCGGAATTGTTCAAATTGTGGTTTACACCGGCGCCGTAATGATGCTTTTCTTATTTATTTTGATGTTGGTTGGTGTCGATTCTAAAGAATCTCTAGTTGAAACCATTAAAGGTATTCGCTTAGTGGCAATTCCAGCATCTCTTGGAATTGGCTTGCTTTTAGTTGCTTTGATCGGAAAAGCAACTTTTGGTTTTCCAGCAAATGGTTTGGAAACTGCAAATGCTGATGGCAACGTGCAAGCAATCGCATACAAATTATTCTCAACTTACGTATGGGCATTCGAAGTAGTTTCAGCGCTATTGATTACTGCCGCATTAGGCGCGATGGTTTTGGCGCATAGCCAACGAGTAACACCACGTGCAACGCAAAGAGAGTTAGCCGTTCGTCGCTTCCGTGGCGAAAGCCTTAGTGATGCAGCTGGAAAACCAGCACCTGGCGTATTTGCTCGCTACAACGGCGTCGATGTTCCAGCTCTTTTGCCAGATGGAACTCCAGCCGTTGAATCAATTAATGACACCTTGAAAGCGCGCGGGACCATTCGTGATCCTCGCCAATATTCATTAAATGAAATTGCGAATACAGAAGGAGAGGAGCGCTAAATGAATCCAATAAATTATCTTTATTTAGCTTCAATCCTCTTCACAATTGGAGCAGTTGGAGTAGTGGTTCGACGTAATGCCATCGTGGTGTTTATGTGCATCGAATTAATGCTTAATGCAGGCAATCTGGCCTTTGTAACTTTTGCACGTATCAATGGAAATATTGAGGGCCAAGTTGTTGCTTTCTTTACGATGGTGATTGCGGCCTGTGAAGTAGTTATTGGTTTGGCGATTATCGTGACGATTTATCGCTCCCGTCGATCTGCATCGGTAGATGATGCAAGTTTGTTGAGTCGATAATGATTGGTTACTTAATCGGATTACCTTTGCTTGGCGCGGCCACACTTTTAATTGGTGGTCGTCGCACAGATAAATGGGGACACATACTTGCTACTGCGCTATCAGGATCTTCTTTCCTACTTGGACTGAAGTTATTCAACGATATGTTGGCGCTACCGACCGAAGATCGCGCTATGACCCAGAAACTCTTTACCTGGATACACGTTGGCAATTTCCATGTCGATGCTGGATTGTTGCTAGATCAACTATCAATCTGTTTCGTCCTACTAATTACTGGCGTAGGCACACTAATTCATATTTATTCAATTGCCTATATGTCTCATGATTTAGATCGTCGTCGCTTCTTTGCATACCTAAACCTCTTCATCTCTGCGATGTTGCTTCTGGTGTTAGGCGATTCTTATTTAAATCTATATGTAGGTTGGGAAGGCGTTGGACTTGCTTCATATCTACTAATTGGTTTCTGGAATCAAAAACCAGCTTATGCGACTGCAGCTAAAAAAGCATTCGTCATGAACCGCATCGGTGACATGGGGCTCTCTTTTGCAATCATGATTGCATTCGTAACCTTCGGGGCAATTTCATTCGAAGAGATTGAAAAACACGCGCATCATGCATCCACCGCAGCGCTGACTGCAATAGGAATCATGTTGCTTATTGCCGCAACTGGTAAATCTGCTCAATTCCCACTTCAAGCATGGCTTGGTGATGCGATGGCTGGCCCAACACCTGTGTCGGCTCTTATTCACGCGGCAACCATGGTTACTGCGGGTGTCTATTTAATTACTCGATCAAATTTTATTTTTGATTTAGCTCCTAATGCGCAGACTGCCGTCGCTGTAGTTGGTGCCATTACGCTTCTATTTGGAGCGTTAGTTGGTACGGCTAAAGATGACATCAAGAAAGCACTTGCAGCATCAACCATGTCGCAGATCGGTTACATGATTCTAGGTGCGGGCCTTGGCCCAGCAGGTTATGCATTTGCAATCATGCACTTATTAACTCACGGCTTCTTTAAGGCGGGAATGTTCCTTGGTGCTGGTTCGGTGATGCATGGAATGAACGATGAAGTAAATATGCGCAAATATGGTGCACTTCGAAAGTTCATGCCAATTACTGCAATTACCTTTGGCTTTGGTTATCTAGCAATTATTGGAGTGCCACCTTTTGCAGGTTTCTATTCGAAAGATAAATTAATAGAAGTTGCACTTAATGCCGGTGGCATGAAGGGATATCTATTAGGCGGCGCGGCGCTAATTGGCGCTGCTATTACTGCTTTCTATATGTCACGTGTTGTAATTCTTACCTTCTTTAGCAATAAACGTTGGGATGACAATGCGCATCCACACGAATCTCCGATTTTGATGTGGTTACCAATGGCGATTCTTTCAATTGGATCAATCGCTTCTGGTTTCTTATTTACTAACGGCGATGCGCTACAGAATTGGCTAGCACCAGTAGTGGCTTCTCATTCTGAGCATGCCGAACATCATGAATTGTTACCTCCACTTACAGTTAGCTTAATTGCACTTACTTTGGTTGCAATAGGAGTTGGCTACGCAATATTCATATATCGCGCAGAATCCAATCCAAATGCTCCTGAAAATGTCTCAATGTTTACGCGAATTGCTCGTAAAGACTTGATGCAAGATGCATTTAACGAAGCGGTATTTATGCGTCCTGGCCAGGCCCTAACCAAATCATTGGTTTCAATCGATGAGAATGTCATTGATGGTGCAGTAACTGGAGTAGGTAGCGCGGCAGTTGGATCAGGGCAACTACTTCGCAAGTTACAAAATGGTTTTGTTCGTAGCTATGCAGCGATGATGTTGGTTGGTATAGCACTTCTTCTTATTGCAATCTGGGTGGTAACACAATGAGCTTCTTGACGTTATTAGTATTGCTACCACTAATTGGTGCTGCATTAGTGGCAACAGTTAACAAAGAGAAGGAAGATGCCATAAAGAAGTTGGCTTTCCTAACTACTTTGGTAGTTGCAGTAGCCGGAATCGCACTTGCATTGCAATTTGATCGCAGTGACGCTGGTCTGCAATTTGTAGAGAAGCGTTCTTGGATTCCTGCATTTGGAATCAATTACGCGGTTGGAATTGATGGCATCGCATTAGTTCTGATTTTGATGTCTGTAATTTTGGCACCAATTGTGGTGCTTGCCGGTTGGAATGAAGCCACCGGTGGTCGTTGGTCAGTAAAGACTTTCTATATTCTGATTCTGGTGCTTGAGACCATGATGATTGGCGTATTTGCAGCTACAGACGTTTTCCTGTTCTATGTTTTCTTCGAAGCAATGTTGGTACCGGTTTATTTCCTCATCGGTGGTTACGGAACAGGCGAGCGATCTCAAGCAGCAGTTAAGTTCTTGCTTTACAGTTTGCTTGGAGGCTTATTGATGTTGGCATCAATAATCGGCCTTTATGTAATTGCAGGATCGCAAGTAGGACGCACTTTCGACATAGGTGCACTATCAACTCTTCAGATCGCACCATCGACACAGAACTGGTTATTCCTAGGTTTCTTTATAGCCTTTGCAATCAAAGCTCCATTATGGCCATTCCATACTTGGCTGCCAGATGCTGCAAATTCAGCTACACCGGGAACTTCAGTATTGCTGCTTGGCGTCTTGGATAAAGTCGGAACTTTCGGAATGATCCGTTACTGCTTAACACTTTTTCCTGATGCAACTAAGACATTTACTCCAGTAATTTTGGTGCTCTCTGTCATCTCAATTATTTATGGCGCATTCCTAGCAATCGGACAGCGCGACATTAAACGACTTATTGCATTCACTTCAATTTCTCACTTTGGTTTTATCACCATGGGAATCTTTGCGATGACTTCACAAGGACACAGTGGTGCGACTTTGTATATGTTTAACCACGGCTTCTCAACTGCGGCTCTCTTCTTGGTTGCAGGTTGGATGGCATCGCGTCGCGGTTCGTCGACCATTTCAGATTTTGGTGGATTACAGCGCGTGACTCCGATTATGGCTTGGTCGTTCTTCTTGGCAGGAATGTCATCACTTGCACTACCTGGACTATCTAGTTTCGTCAGCGAATTCTTAGTGTTAGTCGGAACTTATACACGTTATCCAGTTGCAGCCATTATTGCGACCTTTGGAATTGTTTTGGCGGCACTTTATATATTGATTCCAGTACAAAAAGCGCTACACGGACCAACTACGCCAGGAAATGAAAATCTTCCTGATTTAAATATTCGTGAAAAAGTTGCTATTGCGCCAGTAATGGCAATCATCATTTCACTTGGATTCTTCCCAGCACCGCTACTTAATGTAATTAACCCAGCAGCCGAGGCAACCATTTCTGCACTTGGATTTAGCGATCCAGCACCATCTATTGATTCAGTAGGAGAGCACAAATGAGCGGCTTCATAGCGCCAGTACTAAATTACGCAATTCTGGCGCCAATAATTGTCGCACTTACCGGAGCTGTAATTGGCGTTTTAGTTGAGGCCTTTGCATCCCGAACAAAGCGCGCTTCGCTACAGTTAATAATCACTCTAGTTACGCTGTTTGGCTCGCTCTTCTTCGTAATCACAAATCGTGGCAAGGAAGTTACAGATGCTGCAGGCGGTTCAGTTACATTTGATGGTGCTGGCTTCTTAATACAGCTGGCCATTTTGATTATTGCAATTCTCGGAACTCTGCTCTTGGCAGATGAGAAGAATTTCACCGCAGTTGCATCAGCGCTACCAGGTTCAATTGAAGAGCAAGAAGCATCTGCAGCAGGTTTAAGAGTTACAGAGGTATATCCACTATTTCTATTCTCAGTTGCAGGCATGCTGCTCTTTCCTGTATCAACAGATTTAATAACTCTCTTCGTAGCACTCGAAATGCTTTCATTGCCACTTTATTTAATGACTGGACTTTCCAGACGTCGACGTTTGATGTCACAAGAAGCGGCACTTAAGTATTTCTTGCTCGGTGCATTTGCATCAGCGTTCTTCCTATTTGGTGCGGCGTTCCTTTATGGATCTTCAGCGAGTATTACGTTTGGTGGAATTCGCCAAGCAGTAGTTGGCGGAACCGGAAATAATGTTTTCCTACTAATAGGAATTGTTTTTCTTTCAGTTGGCTTATTATTTAAAGTCGGCGCAGTTCCTTTCCATGCTTGGACTCCAGATGTGTATCAAGGCGCACCAACGCCAATAACTGCATTCATGGCAGCCGCCACCAAGTTGGCAGCATTTGGCGCAATGCTCCGTATTTATTATGTTTCATTTGCAAATGCCGAGTGGTCATGGCGTCCAATCATTATGGTTATTTCAATTGCAACTATGGCCTTAGGTTCTTTGGTTGCAATTGCTCAACGTGACGTAAAGCGAATGTTGGCTTATTCTTCAATTGCGCACGCAGGATTCTTACTAACAGGTGTTTATGCACTTACTCAAAGTGGCTTGAGCGCAACCATTTTCTATTTAGCAACATACGGCTTAACCACAATTGGCGCTTTTGCATTGGTTACGCTAATTCGCGATGCAAATGGTGAGGTAACTGATTTAAATCGCTGGGCTGGGTTGGCAAAACGTTCCCCACTTGTGGCATCACTATTTGCTGCATACCTACTTGGATTCGCCGGAATTCCATTGACTGCAGGTTTCATTGGAAAATTCTCAATCTTCTCCGCAGCCTATGAAGCTGGCGGAAAATGGTTGGTAATTG
>JBEAMP010000023.1:0-8955 GCA_041165905.1 Actinomycetota bacterium | reverse complement strand
AAAATATTACCTCTAGTGTGTGAGTGCCATTTGTGACCGCAAAGGATGCCTTGGCATTTGTGTACTTGCTCCACTCTTTTTCAAACTCTTTAACCTCTGTGCCTTGATTGGCCCACCAATTGCGAGAATCTAAAACTCTGTTCAAGGCTTCGCGTTCTGTTTCATCATAATGTGGCCACGCAGGAAAAGAACTCTCTCTTACTTTTTTACCACCCAATGCTGCTAATTGTGAGCTCACTTTTTTAATCCATTCTGTTAGGGGTCATTCTTTCACAGCTCCACTTGATAGTCCTGCTACCAAATATTTTTGAATCAAAACGGTAAAAATAACGATCGGAATAAGCGCAATCGTCGCCGCTGCCGCCATCGGACCCCAGTCCAAGGTTCTATTCGAGATGAAACTAGCAACAAACACAGGTAGTGTTTTTGCATCTTCGCCGGCCATAATGACCGGAATTAAAAATTCATTCCACGCAAGAAGAGCAATAAAGACTCCAGTTGCAACCATTCCTGGCATTGCTAGAGGAAGCAGGATTTTCACAAATATACGCGTATTTGATGCACCATCAACTCGCGCAGCTTCTTCAATTTCAATCGGAATTTGCCTAAAGAATGAAGTGAGTAACCAAATAGCAAAAGGTAGATTAAAGCCGGCATAGATAAAGACAAGTGCCCATAAAGAATCGTAAAGTCCAAAAAAAGAGCTTAAACGATATAGGGGGAGCAATAAAACAATTCCAGGTAGAGCTCGAACCGCAATCATGAGTGCTTCTAGTGATGATCTACCGCGAAAACTGGAACGACGCGCAATAGCGTAGGCACTTAAAGATCCAACGACGAGAACAATCACAGTGCTCATCACAGTAACGAAAATTGTATTTAAGTAAATTTTCGGAAATGCATCTATAGCGAATAGAGATGTGTAATTTTTAAAGGTTGGCGTAAAGTCAAAGAATTTTGGTGGAAGCGTATAGGTATCAACACGATTCTTTATTGAAGTACTGAAGGTCCAAAAAAGCGGAAATAGCGCCAAGAAAGAAGCAAAAGCAAGAATTGAGTACCCAGTGATTCTTTCTCTTTTTGTGGTTTTCATTTTACTTCCCTGGTAGACCGACGCCATAGCAGTAGTACTGGTGCTGTGATTATCATAATTAAGACACCTAATGCGGCTGCGCGTGAAAATTCTAAAAAGATAAATCCAGTCTTATATGTCCATAGACCAAGTGTTGTTGTCTCGTTGCCTGGGCCACCTCGAGTTAACATGAACAAGGTGTCAAATAGTTTAAGGAAGTCCATAATCTTGATCATGACAACGACTAATAGCGTAGGAGTTATTAACGGAAATGTAATTTTCCAAAAGGTTTGACGAGCGCTTGCTCCATCTAAGCTAGCAGCTTCATAGAGGCTTGTTGAAATTGAGCCGAGAGCGGCAACAATTAACAACATAACAAAGGGGACTGATTGCCAAGAATCAACCAACACAACCGCGAGAATTCCTGTTGTCTGTTGACCTAACCAGTTAACTTTTTCAACTCCAACTGATCCGAGTACCCAATTGATAATCCCTAAGTCTGTATCAAACATAAATCGAAAAGTTAATCCAACCGCAACTGGAGTTAAAAGCATTGGTGTAATCAAAATTGAACTAAAAATCTTGGTCCCTTTTAAATTTCGATGAAGTATCAGAGCAAGTCCGATTCCGAGTGGAATCTGTATCAACATGCCCAGCATCATCATCGCAAGAGTTATCTTCAAAGTCGCCCAAGTTTCGGGTGCCTTTAATGCTGCAACGTAATTATCTAATCCTACGAATTGTGGGGGTAGAAATGATGAAAGTTTGATATCGAGAAATGAAATGTAGATTCCATAAAGAATTGGGATTAAAACGGTGAGCGATAAAAGCGCCCATGCGGCAAAAGTAAATTGACCTATTGGCCTAGTTAGTTTCATGCTTTTTGGCATTGACAGCTTTCTAACTAGGCCAATAGGTCGGTTAATTAACTTATTTACTACTTAGGTTCTTTTGCGAGAATTGGTTTTAACTTCTCGTTAAGAGCCGTCATAGCTTTCGTTGAATCACTCTTGCCATTTAGAACCTGAGTGACGGCATCAATTGCCGCAACTTCAAATTCTGGCCAAACAGCAATTTGTGGGTAGCGCTCAATGCGAGAACTCGATGGAATCTCTAGTTGAGCTAGATATGGGAACTTCGCAAGAAGATCAGCATCAGTGGTAATTGACTTGCGGCCAATTGCTGCTGCACCTGACTCTAGGTAAGTCTTAGCATTTGTTTTTCCGAGAACGTATTCAAGGAATTTCCACGCTGCAGTTGGGTTCTTTGCATCCTTTGGAATACCAATATTCCAACCAGCTAGGTGAGTGATATCAGCTGACCCCTTAGGCATCGGCGCTGTACCAATCTTGCCTTCATTCTTGTTAATGGACTTATCAAGAACGCTTCCGTAGTAACCAGAGTAATTAATCATTGCTCCGATGTTTTCTCCAAGGAACTTACTTGTAACTTCATCAGAGTTTGCAGTTGACGCTCCCTTTGGTGAAACAGTCATAAGTTTCTTTAGGAAATCAGTTGCTGCGATAGCTTCTTTACTATTCACAGTTGGATTAAGTGCATCGTCATAAAGATTTCCACCAAAAGACCACACCATGGTCATCCACCACCATGAAACGTTTGGACCAAAACCAATAATTTGACCACCGTAACCTGCAGCTTGAACCTTCTTAGCGTTGTTGTAGTACTCATCCCAAGTTTTTGCTGGTGTGAGTCCTAATTTTTCGTAGATATCTGTTCGATACCACTGGATCATTGGTTCAGTACTGAGTGTTAAACCTAGAGTTTCACCATTGCACTTTCCGTAATCCTGTTGGCTTTGACTAAAGTCAGCAATGTCATATTCAGATGAGTCACCCAAATAATCATCAAGTGGAGCCATAGCTTGTGCTTGGCAGAATGGCATCAAGAATGAGTTATCAAATTGAGCCACGTCGTACGCACCAGCTTTTTGCTGATATGAAAGAAGTTGCTTCTGATGAGCTTCTCCGTAAGGAGTCTCAGAAACATTTACTTTAATTCCTGTTTCTGCTTCAAAATCGGGAATAAAACTTTGAATTGAAGTTGAAGATGGGCTAGGAATTAAGAAGACGTTAATTTCACCAGAAGCCTCAGAGTCAGTTCCCCCGCTAGAGCATGCAGCAAGAAGTAACGAAACTGATACTAATCCAGCAAAACGTCGAATCGTTTTGGAATTGAGCACCGCGGTTCCTTTCCTTTCGATGTGAGGGATTCCTCACTTAGGCAAATGGGATGCTACTTGGAATGTTAAAAAAATGGTAGTATTTTCATGAAATTTGTGAGAAATTATCTCCCTAGATTCGATTTTCCGAAGGGATCCACGTGTCCGCTACCTCGCCATACCGCCTAAACGTTAACGAGCAGGCTGAAAAGCTGGCCCAGTTTATGGTTCTTGCAGATGATATGCATGCTCTTGGGCGCGATCTGAATATTTCCAAAAAGACCCGAATTGTCTTCGCAGGCATGGGTAGCAGTCACTTTGCATCTTATGAAACATGGGAGAGATTATCTCGAATGGGTTTGCAGGCTTGGTGGTTGCCTGCTTCTGAATTAATTGATGTTGGTGCAGGACTGCTTACACCGGGAACGTTGCTCTGCCTTACTTCGCAATCGGGGGAGAGCGCGGAATTAACTCAAGTGCTTAAGCAATTCGACCTTTCTAAGGTTGAAGTTCTTGGGATTACGAACAATCCTCAAAGCAATCTTGCAAAGCATTCGAATTATTTAGTTGATTTAAAAGCTGGCCCCGAAGCTACAGTAAGTACGAAAACTTATTTAAACACCATAGCTGCAATGAAGTTGGTGTTTTCTGGAGTTTCTAATTCTTACGAAGATTCGCGTTCAACTCTGCTTCGAACAGTTGATTCAATCGAAACGTATATTTCTAATCTTGATTTGCACATTGATATTGCCGAAAGTTTATTTCCGTATAAGAAGAATTATGTTTGTGTAGGCAGAGGAGTCGCAGGAGCATCCTCGCAAACTGCTGGTCTGATTCTTAAGGAAGCTGCAAAAATGTCGATCGAAGGAACTACCTCAGCATCATTTAGACACGGTCCGATAGAAATAGCTGGTCCCGACTTGAGTATCACATTCTTTGATCACAGCACAGAACCCCACCATGCACTCAATATTAAACTTGCATCAGATTTAATTTCTTCTGGTTCTTCTGTGACCTGGATTGGTGAAAAAGGAATTGGCACAACGCTTCCTTCACCTAACCGCAAAGGCACCGAACTTCGAATTTGCGACACATTATCTTTTCAAACTTTAAGTTTTGCGCTTGCAGCACGAACAGGTGTGCAGGCTGGAAGCTTTGCCTATGCTTCAAAAGTTACAGACACTCTATAAATCGACCAGAAAGAGGAAGAAATGCAATTATTTAATGTCGCATACGGAAGAGATTTATATGCAGAATTACCAAAAATAATCAATCCTCCATTCTTGGTTGTTTCGAATAAAGATCTTTGGCCAAAATTCTCACATCATTTTGATAGTAAAGAAACATTTGTACATTTGGTTGACTCATTAGAGATCAAAGATTTAGAAAAAACTCTAAAAGAACTTCCTGACGTTAAGGCGATTGTGGGAATCGGTGGCGGCGTTGCCATTGATGTTGCTAAGTATTTCGCTTGGCGCAAAAACTTGCCTTTGTTCCAATGCCCAACCTCGATGTCAGTTAACGCACCTTTTGGGCATCGTTCTGCTGTTCGAGACAATGGAATTCTTAAATACGTGGGTTATGCGATACCTGAGATGGTTTACGTTGATTTTGACGTTATTCAAAGCGCGCCGGAATTCATTAATCGCTCTGGCGTTGGCGACATTGTTTGTTATTACACAGCTAAATGGGATTGGGAATTTGCCACTAAAACTGGAAAGTGCGAAAAGAAATGGCCCTATGACCAATTTTGGGTGGATCAAGCATCTGATGTGCTCAATTCAGTTCTCAATGCAACTTCGGATATCAGAGCCGTCAATGACAAAGGTGTACAAACATTAATGAATGCACTGCGCTGGGGAGGGGCTGCATTTAACAACGCTGGCTGGAATCCACGTCCAATTGAAGGCTCTGAACACACCTTGTTTTATTCCCTAGAGCACTTAATTCATAAACCATTTTTACATGGCCAAATTGTTTCTCTCGGTGTCGTCATTATGAGTTTCCTCCAAAACAATGATCCAAAATTCATAAAAGGAAAGTTAGATGAAATGGGTGTGGCATATCAGCCTGAGGATATGGACATTACTTGGGTTGACGTTCGCAATGGACTTAAGCACATGATTGATTATTCAAAAGAGTCTAAAAATCTTTGGTACACAATTGCTACTGAGACTCAAATTTCAGATAAGCAGCTAGACGAAATAGAGGAGTGGGTTAAGGGTTAGAATCTAGCTACCATCACTTAAGGAAACTCATGAAACCCGATGATCGACTTCAAGAAATCTTGAATATAGTCAATGACGATGGACGGGTGCTGATTTCTGATCTAACAAAAGTTCTTAAAGTTTCAGAAATGACAATTCGCCGAGATATCGAACATCTGTCTAGGTTAGGTTTGCTTCGTCGCGAAAAGGGTTATGCAATAAAAGGAGTTAGCGGTTCTTTTGAACCAGCCTTTTCAATTAGAAGTGAGATTGCAGCTAAAGCAAAAAAAGATATTGCAAAGTATGTTGCTACCCTTGTAAATGATCGCGAAACTATAGTTTTAGATGGCGGTTCAACCGGAGTAGCTATTGCCAAGCAATTGACTGAGCGTGAGTTAACAGTGTGTGCTCTTAGTTTTCGTGTAGCCGATGTTTTGCGGGCAGCTCCTAAAATACAACTAATGGTTGTTGGTGGCTTCGTTCGAAAAGGCGAAGAATCACTTATTGGACCCGCAGCGCTTGAAACATTGAGAAATTATCACTTTGATCAGATGATTATGACAGCATCCGGCTTAGAACCAAAGTATGGGCTAACTGAATGGAATTCTGATGACGCAATGATAAAGCGCGCAGCACATCGTGCGTCTACTCGGACGATTGTTGCCGCTGATTCCTCCAAATTCGGAATAAAAGCATTCGGCAAAGTATGTGAGCTAAAAGAAATTTCAATCCTAGTTACAGATAGTAGAATTGATAAAAGTTATAGAGAGCATTTCTATAAAGCTGGAATTGATTTAAGAGTAACCAAGTAACGACATGCCAAAGTTCATCGGAATCGATATTGGTGGCACAGGAACCCGGTTAGTGGTGGCAGATGAAAAACATGAGGTCCACCAAGAATTCAAAGTTGCAACATCAAGTTTTTCTGCCTCCTCGCCAATAGAGTCTGTCTCAAATCTCGCTGAATGGATTTTAAAAAATGTTATTGATTTAAAATCGATCGCAGCGATTGGGATTGGTTCGACAGGACCAGTAAATCTGGTTACTGGTGTGATTAATAATCCAGATACGTTGCCCCAGTTTTCAGGAATAGATCTTGGGGGACAACTTTCAAATTTACTTAACAAAGAAGTATGGATTGATAATGACGCAAATGCTGCAGGATTATCTGAAGCAAATCTTGGCGCTGGGAAAGATAATTCATCTGTTCTATGCATAACCATCGGTACAGGCTTGGGTGTTTCAATATTTAAAAATGGCAGGCCAGTTCGTGCTCTCGATGGTCAACATCCAGAGGGCGGTCATATTTCGGTTCCAAATATCTCAGCTCGTTGTTACTGCGGTTTAGATGCATGCTGGGAAAAGAGTGCATCTCGGCTGGCATTAGAAGAAATTGCAAAATCGAGAAATGAATTTTTTCTCATTGAAGGGCGTTGTGATTTTTCCAAGATTTCTGAAAATACATGGCGTGACTTTGGTTTTCGTATTGCGGATGGATTAATTTCACACCTTGTCATTTTCAGACCTGATATTACAGTGCTTTGCGGTTCAATTATTGAAAATTGGAGTTTATTTGAAAAACATTTGATTACAAGATTAGAAATGCATCGTGGGTTTAGTGAAACAAAGAACATCCAACATTCCACCGTTGGTGATCTTTCCGGAGCTATTGGGGCAGCAATGTTGGCTCAATTCAAAATTGGTAAAGTGAGCCAGCCATCGTGAAATTACAACAATTGCATCTTCCACAAACTAAAAACAAAGTTGCACTTGTCTCTATTGCTCACGCAGATGATTTATTGCTTTTTTGTGGTGGTGGTGTTGCAGCGCTAATAGATGCTGGATGGAGAGTTTCAGTTGTCAGAGCCACAAATGACCGATGGGATAGCTTCGACCTGAGCGAGAGCGCAACAATTGAAGCGAACACAAAAGAGTTCAATCTTGCAATGACCAAACTTGGAATCAGCAAAGTTATGGATTTGAATTTAGATACCGATCGCCTTGGTGATTACTCAGAAGTTGAACTACGCTCAAAATATATTGATATCATTCGAAAAGAGAAACCGTACTTAGTGATTACCTTCGATCCAGATTCATATTTATATGAAGACAATGAAGATCACAAAAAAGTAGCTATATCAATGGCAGAAGCGATGTGGGCTGCCGGATTCGATAAACATAAAGGATCTAAAGCGGAACAGGTAAATCCATTCTTACCTGTAGCTCGTTGGTACTTTGGCAGGGAAGTTGCAAAGCCAACACATCAAATTGATGTCACAAGATTCATTGAGCAATTGATTCTTGCTACAGCGTTACACAAAACAATGCTAATTAATATGGCGCGGCAGTGGTGGCTCAAAGGTCAGACTGCCGAAGTATCGCTAGATTCTTTCTTTAAAAGCGTAAATCAGGATGTGAATTTTTTTGCTGGAATGATTGTGAAGAATGCTCGACAGAAGAAATCTGGCTCCAAAAAATATGTTGAGATCTATAGGGTAATCGATGATGTAACTGTACTATCTACTTTAAGCAAAATGGGAAAGAGATAGATGTTTCAGGCGCAAGGTTCAAATGTTAAGTACGGCTCGAATATTTGTGCTTCGTATCTAAATTCACTTGGCGATTATGTTTTGATTACCCACAAAGAACCTTGGGATTTGATAGGTAAAGAAATAAGTGTTCAGCCAAAATTGATTGTTGAAGCAAAAGAATTGTCAAAAAAATATCTGGATGAGCTGGCAAATGATGTTCCTGGTATGCATATTGTTGGTTTAGGTGGTGGATCTGCTATGGATACCGCCAAGTGGGTTCATTGGCGTCGAGAACTTCCATTGACTTTGATTCCATCTATACCTTCAGTTGATGCCTGCTTTACGCGCATGAGCGCTTTACGCGAACAAGGTGGGGTTATTTACGATGGTGATGCGGTGCCGGATTTAGTTTTAGTTGATTTTGATTTGTTTAGAGCTGCACCTATTTCAATGGTTACAAGTGGAATCGGTGATGTTCTTTCTTGTCATACAGCTTGGTTTGATTGGAAATTTGCGCATGAAAGTGGCGAGGATGAATTTAATTGGCAGCCTAGTGATATTGCGATATCTAAAAATTATCTAAAGGAGTTATTAGATTGTGCTGCTGGTGTAAAGGCACGGACCGATGATGGTTTAAGACGGTTAATGGAGTTACACCGAGATATTGGTTGGCGCTGTCACGAGTTAAAGCATGCCAGATTTGAAGAGGGAAGTGAGCACTTTTTTGCCTACACCTTTGAAGAAGTTACCGGCAGAACTATTGCCCATGGTGAGTTAGTTAGCTTAGGTGTGTTATTGATGTCTAAGTTTCAAGGAAATGATTATGAAGGAGCAAAAGCGATCGTTGAAAAAGCTGGAACTAGACATCGCTTATCTGATTTAAAGGTTAGTGAAAAAGAGTTCTTAGATTCAGTCCGCAGAACTCAATCATTTTCAATAGAACAAAATCACTGGTTCTCATATGCT
>JBEAMP010000022.1:0-7259 GCA_041165905.1 Actinomycetota bacterium | reverse complement strand
CTTAATCCGAAATTTGTAGTCTTTACCTCTGGCTATGTTGAGATAGCACTTGGCATTTCATTACTTACTTTGTGGAAATTTCGAAGAGAAGCTGGATTGGCCACAGCGCTCTTCTTTATTCTCATTTTCCCTGGAAATATCCGACAATATATTGATGGTATTAATGCATTTGGTTTAGATACTGATCGAAAGCGAGCGATCAGGCTCTTATTTCAACCGCTCTTAGTTTTGTGGGCACTCTGGTCAACTGATTCCTACACAAAGTATGTCTTGTCGTTCAATAAAAATTTACATTCTAGAAAGAAACTAAATAAATAAAAAAGCGTCCGCCTTTTCGCGCACTTTCTCGATTAATCTAGCATTTGCTTCATCGCTTCCTTGCGCCCATTCAGCTGCAACTTGCGGATTTTTCCCAAATTCTATGTGTCTAGCAACTAGCCTACTCAACCGAAGGTCATCGTCGACCTGCAAATACCAAATTTCGTCTAGGTGTTTAGCAACCTCTCCCCAGCCATAAGTCTCGAACAATAAGTAGTTTCCTTCAACCAAAATAACGTTGGTTTTCTCCGTAATCAAACCCTCAGCCGCAATTGATTCCTCAATCTCTCGATGAAAAATTGGGAAGTAAATATTGTTTGTTAATTCACTTTTTACCCGAAGTAAAATTTTGGCAAAACCTTCTGAATCAAAAGTGTCAGGTGCACCTTTGAAATTAGACCTGCCTAAAGTCTCTAATTGTAAATTACTCAGATGATAACCGTCTTGCGAGAGAATCACAGCTTTCTCTCCAGGTATCATTTCTTTGAGTCTGGATGTGGCGGTTGACTTTCCAGCTCCAGGTTTTCCAGTAATTCCTATTGCGACTCTGGTCTTTAATTTACTCTCTAAGTCAACTATCCGTCTTCTCGCCTCTTCTAGTCCTCTAATTATTATGGGCATTTATTAGCTATATGCCTTGGTCAGTTTTGATTCTAAGTAATCTCTGGAAGACTTAGCCATAGATTTGTTGTCAGTCCAAAGATTGCGCCATATACCTAGAGTGTTTGAAAGATCTTTATTCACTACCGAAGAGGAAAAGGACTCAAATGTAATTGGGCCACTAAAGCCAATTTTTGCAAGCGCTCCAAAGAAAGAATCGAAATCTATATTACCTGTTCCAAGTGGACCACGATGGCTTGCTCCAACATGTACATATCCTAACTTATCCCCACTAGCTATCACTGGAGTCACTAAATCTTGTTCTTCTATATTCATATGATAAACATCTAGGTGAACAAAGACATTATCTTCCCCGATGTCAGAAATCACCTTTAGACACTGATCAGCTGTATTTATCAAGTTAGATTCATATCGATTTACTGGTTCAAGACCAAGCGAGATACCACGCAACTTAGCTGACTGTGCAAGCCGACGAAGAGAATTAATGGCATTGGTGCGGGCTCTTTCAGATGGTGGATTTTGGTATTTACCAAGTGCACTATAAGTAACACCCCCGAGATAATTGCCACCCAGTGCCTCAACTACTCCTAGCGCAGCGAAGAGTCTCTCTTCGCCACGTTTCACAATTACAGGGTCTTCGTTATTAATGTCTGCATCAAAAGAAAGACCTAGAGAACAGGCGGCGCTTAGCCCAAACTCTTTTAACACTTTAATTGTATCTGCCGTGTCTATCGATGACGGGTCAAGGGCAGGGATCTCTATTAATTCATATCCCGCCTCTTTTGAATTTTTGATAGCAGTCCTGCAACTCTCTTTAGACCAATCTCCTACCCAAACCAAAGCGTGCACGCCTATTGGATTCTTATATGGCTTCACTGAGACTTTCCTCCTGTAACTGCTCCCGTTATTAAGGAAACTAAATGATCACCATTCGTATCCTTAGCTCTCATTCCTGACATTACTGAGCCTTGACGCATCACCCAAATGTGATCTGCTAGTCGCAATACTTGATCAAAATTATGACTAATTAAGAGGATTGCTAATCCCTGAGTTTTCATTCGCTTAATGAGCTCTTCCACCTTAGCGGTTTCTTTAACACCAAGTGCCGCCGTTGGTTCATCCATAATTACAACTTTTGAACCCCAACCGGCAGCCCTACAAATTGCAACTGCTTGCCGTTGTCCACCTGATAAACCTCGGGTACGCGCCTTGACAGATGGTATGTAGACATCAAGATTCTTAAGCATATCCTTAGATCGTTCACGCATTTTCCTTTTATCTAACAATCGAACTGGGCCAATACCAACTGTTAGTTCACGATTTAAAAATAAGTTTTGCCAAATTGTTAGATCTTCGATTAGGCCTAAGGTTTGATAAACCGTTTCGATTCCAAAACTTCTTGACTCCTCTGGATTATTGAACTTTACAACACTACCATTAATCTTTATTTCGCCACTGTCAGAAGTGTAAACACCCGAAATGCATTTAATTAAAGTGGACTTCCCTGCTCCGTTATCACCAACAATTGCTGTTACCTCACCAACCTTGGCTGAGATGCTGACACCACGTAACGCCTCTACGCTTCCAAATGATTTACGAATATCGTTACACTCGATGGCAAGCTCAGTCACTTATTGGATGTCCTAACTAGCGAGGCCGACACAATTACAACCACTCCAACCGCAATATATTGGTAATATGAGGCGACTCCTAAAATTGTCAATCCGTTTGAAAGTGCTTGAAGTAACAGTGTCGCAACAAACGGCCCGAAGATTGTCGCTCTGCCGCCAAAAAGACTGACTCCTCCGAGAACCACAGCAGCGACCGAATTCAATAGAATTGAGGTGTTGGCTGCCGGTTCAGCAGCTCCTATTCGAGAAATAGTCAAAATAGCTGCAAATCCAGCTAATGACCCGGAAATCGAATAAACGAAAACTTTAATTTTAACAATAGAAATTCCCATTGCGCGGGCAGCGTCTGGGTCACCACCCACAGCAAGTAAGTGGGTACCAAATCGAGTGTGAAAAAGCACAAAGTGAGCAATTGCCACAATTCCAAAAGCAATGAACATTAAATAGGGTATGTGAACAAATTCATTGATGGCAATATTCGCTAATGACTCATCAATAATTTGGCGGGGCTTTCCGTCGCTTAGGACTAAAGCACCCCCAGCAGCAACACTGAGCATCCCAAGGGTCACTATAAAGTCATTAATTTGGCGCTTTGCTATTATTAATCCATTCATAACGCCGCACAACATACCTGCTAAGGTTGAAAATATCATGCATTGATAAAGAGGCCAACCATTTGTAAAAGCCAAACCAAAACACACTGCACCAAATGTCATTATCGAACTTACTGAAAGATCTATTCCGGCCGTAGCTACTGTGAAAGTTTGCCCTACAACTATTATGGCCGGGATAGCCGATGCGACCAAAATATTGTTTAGGTTATAGGTTGTTAAAAACGCTTCAGGACTTAGTGCTCCAAAAATAAGCACAACCAGTAGGAAGGCAACTACTACCAGCCATTTAGACCAGAAGAAAGGGTCTCTAAAACTCTCCCGTAATAGTGCAAATTTAGAGACTGCCCCCGCTTCAGCGGAGGCAGTCTTCTTATTTTTTTTTGCTATCACTAGCTTACTTAGTTACTTCTTGATCTTGCTTGCGTATGGATTCTTGTACTTTCCTGGCGGTAGTTGATTTGGGAAGAATCCACGTGTGCTCTTATTTGTTAGAGCTTTGTCGATGTTTGTGCTATCGATGATGTAGTAAGGGGTGATGGTGCTGGCTGGAACCTTGCCACCTTGTGCGGCAATAATGCAAGCCTGAACGCCCATCTGGCCCATTACATATGGGTACTGGGAAATTGTTGCCGTGATATTGCCTGCCTTAACTTCAGCAAGGGCATCAGCAATACCATCAACTCCATAAACTGGAATCTTCTTTCCAGCGGCCTTGACAGCCTTGGCAATACCTTGGGCCATCTGATCATTTGCGGCGAAGAAGCCTGCAATATCTGGATTGGCTAGAAGCATCGCGTTTGCCTTATCAAGAGCCTTGGTGGTGTCCCAATCGGCATTTTCGGGACCAACAAACGTTGCTCCTGCTGCGCCTTCCTTAAAGCCGTTGATACGGGCATTACTAGTTACGTTACCTGCAAGGCCTGCGATTAGGGCAATCTTCTTGCCAGTACCTATTGCTTTAACCATATGAGCGCCGCCAGCTTTTCCTGCTGCGAAGTTATCTGTCCCAGCAAAAGAAGTAACCTTTCCACCAGCCGCTTTTAATGATGCTGCGTCGATTGGTGAATCGATGTTAATGACAGTCTTGCCTTTCTTGGTGATCTTGCCTACTGCTTGCGACAAGTTGTTTGAAGAAATTGGAATGACAATGTAGCAGTCATAGTTCTGACCAGCTAGTGAATCAAGTTTGTTTGCCTGTCCAATATCATCGTTGAGTCCTGGGGCTGCCTGAACATTGGCATAAACCCCATACTTCAATGCTGTTTCTTCGATACCTTCTTTAATGCCGATGAAAAATGGGTTGTCTAGACCCTTAACAACAGCAGCAATCCGAATATCTTTTAACTTCTTTGGAGCTGCGTTCACGGCGGGTGACGTTGCTGCCGCAATTGCAAGCGCTACAGCAGAAGTCGCCGCAATTGTGAAGCGAACTTTACTTTTCCTCAATTTGTTTCCTCTCTTTGAGCGTGGACTAACTTCTCGGTTGATGCAAGAAGTCAGAGGTAACGCAACCCTAAAATCAAGGCGTTTTTAAAGCAAGGCTCAAGGGTAACAATCAGATAACAACCTTGGCACAGCTACCAAACCCTCAACTTTTAGTAGAGGGATTCGCATGGACACTAAATAGTTGAATCAATACCCAATTGACAAGCCTCATTGGCAGCGAGGGCGTCAACTACGGTCGCAAGATCTGGGTGAATCTCTCCTGAATCTATTGATTTGACCCATGCCTTGACTTCTTCAATATAGGAGAGCTCAAATCTGTCCATCCAGTTTACTGACATCCTGCCGCCTTTGATTGGAGTGGCATTAAAGTCTGAACGAATTATCACGTCACCAAAAACCCCAACTTCAATCGATCCTTTTTCGCATACAATTTCGAATCTGGCGTCATACCCATAATTGTTAAATGCAACAATATCGGCAACCATCATGATTCCATTATTCAATTTGGCGGTGATAATTAAAGGATCCGATAATCCTGCCTGAGACATTGAATTTCTTTTTGGGTAATGGCTAGCTACTTCCGAAAAATCAGACTCAAACATCCAGCGAAATATGTCAAAATCGTGAATTGCTATATTCGTAAATAAACCAGAATTTGTTGCACCTGTTGAAGCCACATTACGAGTAACCACTCGAACAAATAAAGGAAAGCCATACTTACCAGAATTTACCAATTCTTTAACTTTTCGATATTGTGGATCAAACCTTCGCATAAAACCGAAGTGAATCATTTGTCTGTCTACCCGGCTTTGATATCGCATGATTTCTTCTGCAATTATTCTGGCTTCATCTATGGAAGTCGCTATTGGTTTTTCACATAGTGTTGGTTTACTTGCAGAGACGGCTAGTCTTAAGTGTGAAACATGTTGGCTATCCGGTGATGCAATAATGATTGCATCAACTAATTCGCTAAAACATAATTCTTGAACATTGTTAGTGACTAGCTGTGGAGTCTTTAGGACATTTGATAACTGCTTCGCCCGCTCTAAATCCACATCTGCTAATGCAATGACTTCAGCCTCAGATACATACTCCTTGAGATAACGAGCATGACCAGAGCCCATCACCCCTGTCCCGATAATTCCTACTCGAATCAATTTAACCAGATTTCAATATTACGCTGCTATAGGGCACAGGGTCTCCGGTATGAATAATTCCAAGCACTTTTCCTACTTGAATCTTAAAATCCTCGTGCTCAACTAAGTCTATCGGTAAGTCTTTTAAATGTAATTGATATCTATCTACCGTAATTTTATCCACTTTTGTCTTGAACTCTCTTGCCATCACCACACTTGTTATGTGTAAATCAGGCAAAATCAAATCTAATATTTGTGGAATTGTTGGAAATCCTTTTTTTACCGCAAGGTCTACGGTTTCCACCTCCAAATAAGAGGGGAACGGCCCATCTACGACTGCAATCGAATTTACATGACGAAATCTCGCCAGAAGCGAGGCGAGCTGACCATTAATAACACCGTTTCGTATCATGACTAAACCTTACTAGAGAGATTCAGCATCTAAAAGGGCAAGAATTATTTCATGTGCTTCATCATAAGTCGGGTAGGAAGTTTGGGCGCCTTCTCTCATAACGCTTTCCGAAGCACACACAATACCTAGCTTTAGCGCTTCCGCAGGTTTAAAACCCCTAGCAAGTCCCGCAACAAATGCCCCGATTAAGCAATCTCCAGCGCCAGTAGTGTCGATTGGAGATCTTCTTGGGGCCGCAATCCGCTTAATTCCTTTATCAACCAAAACGGCACCAGATTCCCCTAATGTAATTACTAAATTTCCTTTTCTTGGCAATGAGTTGATTGCTTCATCTTCTAAAGGCCCTAATAGTTTTGGGTGAAGTTGTGAGAACTCATTCTCATTTACTACTAGCCAATCCACCTTTTCCAACAAGTCCTTTGGGATTGGGACAAAAGGGGCGGGATTAAAAATTGTTTTAATTCCACTCTTTAGAGCCTCAAAAAATACTGCATCGACGACTTCCAGTGGAACTTCACATTGCGCAACAACATACCCTATGCCCGATATTGATTTCATTTTTTTAATTACATCATCGGCTCTTAGCTGAAAATTGGCTCCTGGAATTATCGTTATTCGATTTTCACCACTGTCTTCAACCCAGATATGAGCTATTCCCGAACTACCTTCGAAATCAAACACTAAATCTGTAGAAATATTATTCTCCATTAAATTCGCTTTAATGGCTTGCCCAAAATTGTCATTACCGACACCTGTGATCATGAAAACTTGAGCTCCACATCGAGCGGCCATCACCGCTTGATTTGCGCCCTTCCCACCAAAGTGCTGTTGAAAGTCTTTACCTATAACTGTTTCACCCGCTTTGGGTACACGGTTCATAAAAGTTACGAGATCAACATTTGTACTGCCGACAACAAGTACCTTTTTTTTGGACATAGTTCCTCCTACGATAAAAAGCTGGCGCGCCCGTAGGGATTCGAACCCCAAACCTTCTGATCCGTAGTCAGATGCTCTATCCGTTGAGCTACGGGCGCAATTAGCCTGCGAAGCCTAGCATCTCCTTACGGTCAGTAAATTTCAC
>JBEAMP010000021.1:0-18277 GCA_041165905.1 Actinomycetota bacterium | reverse complement strand
GGACTACTTCCTGATGTAGTTCATACCTCTTTACTTCGCCGTGCAATTCATACTTCGCAATTAGCTTTAGATGCCTGCGATCGCCACTGGATTCCAGTTAAGCGTTCTTGGCGCTTAAATGAACGCCATTACGGAGCGCTCCAAGGCAAAGATAAAGCGCAGACATTGGCGGCATATGGTGAAGAGCAATTCCAATTATGGCGCCGCTCATTTGATGTGCCACCTCCACCAATTGATGACAATGATGAATTTTCACAAGCAAAAGATCCGCGATATGCAGATTTGGCTGCTGCTATGCCGCGCACAGAATGTTTAAAGGATGTTTTAGAGCGCGCACTTCCATATTTAACTGGCGAAATTACCGCTGATTTAAATGCTGGTAAAACTGTTTTGGTAACTGCGCACGGAAATTCACTTCGCGCCATTGTTAAGCATATTGATTGCATCTCAGATGAGGATATTGCAAAGGTAAATATCCCAACCGGAATTCCATTGCTTTATGAATTCGGTGAAGATTGGGAACCAATCAAAAAGGGCGGCGAGTACTTAGATCCAGAAGCGGCAAAGGCAGCTATCGAAGCTGTTGCTAATCAGGGCAAGAAGTAAAGGGCCGCTAAAGAGATTTAGTTAGAGTTGTTATATTCGCCGTTAACGATGTAGTAAACGCGGCGACCCACGGAAACTGCATGGTCTGCGCAACGCTCGTAATACCGACCTAGCAGCGTCATATCGATGGCAACTTCGGTGCCATGCGACCACTTCTCATCCATCAAAACCTGGAATAGCTGGCGATGTAATTTATCCATTTCATCATCATCTTTTTCAAGTTCGATTGCTAGTGTGGTATTTCGAGTATCAATTGAATGTGTGGTCTTCTTGATGATGCTTACTGCCACGCGATCCATCTGAGAAATTATTTCTCGAAGCTCAGGGGGCACCGCACAATTTGGGTAACGCATGCGGGCAAGTTTCGCGATGTGATGTGCCATATCGCCCATGCGCTCTAAATCTGCAGACATACGAAGTGAAGTAACCAAAGTTCTGAGATCGCCAGCTACCGGAGATTGGCGAGCGATGATCATCATGGTGCGCGCATCGAGTTCGTGCTGCATATCATCAATCACATCATCGTTTTTGATGACCTTTTCAGCAATCTCAAGGTTTGGTTGTAGCAGAGCTTTAGTCGCTTCGGACATCGAGTCCTCGACCAGTAAGCCCATTCTTACTAAGGTGTCATGAATTGAATCAAGCTCTTCTTGAAAAGCATTACGCATGGGGCGAGTTTACTCTGAGAGGCAATGAATTCCCGTTAGGTAAGTGAACAGAGCATTAACAGATTATGAAGCCTTTAGTTTTAACCGATAATTGGCCTATGGGCTGGCTTCGAGACTTTTACGATTTCCTTGTGTATCGCCGTGCTCCCCTTGCGCCTGAACAATTTGTAACTCCAACTTTGAAGCCATCCATAGTTGATAGAAAAATAATTGATCTCCTTGAGTTAACGGATGCTGATTACATTCTGGTTGATGCTGAAGACAATGTATTAACTTCGAGTGAGACTGTTACCAACATCGGCTTAGTAAAAGGCGAACGCATCACTTCTGAAATTATTCGCAAATTAATTAGAAATTCTCGTAAGAAGAGTGAATATATAGAGACGGAAGTGGCAATTCCACGCGGTTCGTTAACCAATGGATTTCATGAACGCCGAGTGCGAATCTCTAAACTGGGGCTGGATGGCATTGTTGCGGTATTAATTTTTGATGATTCAGAAGCGCGCCGCTTAGATGCAGTGCGCAGAGATTTTGTTGCCAACATTTCTCACGAACTGAAAACTCCCATCGGTGGCATCTCGATTCTTGCTGAAGCTATCGCAGAAGGTAGCGATGATCCAGAGTTAGTGAAAAATTTCTCAGAGCGCATGAAAATTGAAGCCACTAGACTGTCGCATTTGGTCCAAGAAATAATCGATTTGTCCAGAATTCAAAATCAGAACACAATGCAGAATTCCGAAATTGTTTCATTGAAGAAGATTATTGAAGAGGCGATATATCAATCAAAAGTACGTGCCGAAAAGCGTCAGGTTCAAATTAATTTTGTCTGTGACCAGGATATTGAATTTTTTGGTGACCGCAAACAATTAGTTATGGCAATCAGCAATTTAATTGAAAATGCCATCAATTATTCGCCAGAGCAAACTACCGTAAATGTTTTACTAAAGCAGCATGATGATATTGCTGAAATTGCAATCACTGACCAAGGCGTCGGAATTGCAGAGACAGATTTAGATCGAATCTTTGAACGTTTTTACCGAGTAGATTCGGCGCGTTCAAGAGATACTGGTGGCACCGGTTTGGGATTATCTATAGTCAAACATGTGATTTCAAATCACGGTGGCGATATTCATGTTTGGAGCGCTCCTGGCACAGGAAGTACCTTTACAGTTCAGTTACCGATTAACTCAGTCAAGGAAGAGCAATAATGACCAAAATTCTGGTTGTAGAAGACGAACAATCATTCTCTGAACCACTTTCATTTCTTTTAGGTAAAGAGGGTTATTCCGTTGAAGTTGCTGCAACTGGCAATGACGCCATAACTAAATTCAATAAGAGCGGCGCAGATTTAATTCTTCTAGATTTAATGCTACCTGGAATGTCGGGAACCGACGTCTGCAAAGAGATCAGAAGCCACTCAATGGTGCCAATCATCATGCTGACTGCAAAAGACGATGAAGTTGATACTGTGGTTGGGCTTGAATTAGGTGCGGATGATTACGTAACCAAGCCATATTCCTCCCGCGAGTTATTGGCCCGTATTAAGGCAGTAATGCGTCGAAGAAATGACTTTGTATTGGATGATGGAGAAACAGCTACTGTGCAAGTTGGCGAAATCAAATTAGATGCCGATCGCCATATTGTGACTTTCAAAGGCGAAAACATTGCGCTACCGCTCAAAGAATTTGAATTGCTGGAATTCTTAATGCGTAATGCGGGGCGCGTACTTACTCGTATTCAAATCATTGATCGGATTTGGGGCAATGATTATGTGGGAGATACCAAAACGCTAGATGTACATATCAAGAGGTTACGTTCTAAATTAGAGAAAGACCCTGCAAATCCAGAGTTAATTCAGACCGTGCGCGGCCTGGGTTACAAGATGGAACTTAAATAATTTAAGCAGCCACAACTAGCGCATCTAGGGTTACAGATCCAGCTAACCCAAAGAAGAATGAAACTGTGGTGCGCTTACCTGCAACCAAGCCAGAGTTTGGAATAGTTGCAAATGCATTTGCACTATCTCCACCAAAAGTAACTGGCTTATTTAGCGCTACTGGGATTGGTTCTAATTTGATTTGCTTATCGCCAAAAGCCATTGCAAGAAGCGCATCATCAGTATCTTTTTGATTGATGATGGTGCCGATTAATGTGGCATCTCCAGCTTCATTTACGTTGATATGAATATTGCGTAGATAAATCAAATTGCCATCAGAATCTAAGTTTGCTTCAACGCCATCGGTGACTTGAGAGATCATTCGAGTTGGAGCATTAACGCCAGCGCCTGAACATGCGGTTAATGTAGTCGCAAATACAGAGGCAGTAATTGCAATTGCAATTTTTTTCAGCATTGATATCTCCCGAATTGTCAATCAAAACTAGATAAATATTGGATGCATTTTATCAGCCAAAAAGTAAGTTAATTACGCTGCAAATTACGCGAGATTTCCGCAAGAAATCCAATAGTGACTGGTTTAAAAAACCATGCTAAAATTGTCCTCTTGCTTAACTGCACCAACTAACCGAAGGGCGTTAAATGTCATTTAAGGTCGGCGAAACCGTTGTATATCCCCATCACGGAGCGGCACTAATCGAAGCAATCGAAACCCGCGTGATTAAAGGCGAAGAGAAGACCTACTTGGTATTAAAGGTAGCTCAGGGCGACTTAACAGTCCGAGTTCCAGCAGATAACGTTGATTTAGTCGGCGTTCGCGATGTAGTTGATTCAGCAGGACTTGATCGTGTATTTAATGTTTTGCGTCAGCCTTACACAGAAGAACCAACCAACTGGTCACGTCGCTACAAAGCTAATCTAGAAAAGCTTGCTTCAGGTGATGTTATTAAGGTTGCTGAAGTAGTTCGCGATCTTTATCGCCGCGATCTTGATCGTGGTCTATCAGCTGGAGAGAAGCGCATGCTTGCAAAGGCAAAACAGATTCTGGTTTCAGAGCTAGCGCTTGCAGAACGTACCGATGAGGAAAAGGCAGCGACCATCCTCGACGAAGTTCTTGCCTCATAAATTAGCAATCGTAGTTACGGCTGGAAGTCCAATAGCCTTCCAATCGTTAAATGGCACTAACTTAATTACTAAGGCTTTATCGGTAGCACATCAATTCTCTGTTGAAACAAGTCTTTCAAACAAACTTTATGTTGCAACTAATGATTTAAAAAGTTTAGAAGAAGCAACAAAAACAATTAAAATCAAATTTACCACATTAGATTGTTACCCAAACTCACCAAGTTCGTTAGCTAAAGTAATTGAACCTATTGAATTTGAGATGATTGCGATTCACGATTCCCAGCGACCGCTAACTAGAAGCACGCAATTTCATCGTGCATTAGAAGGTCTCTTTGGTTGTGACGCGGTGCGTCCAACGATGGCTTTTACTGAAACTTTAAAAACCTTAAACGATGATCTAATAGTGATGCAAACAATTGATCGAACTAAAATTAAACGAATTTCTAGTCCAGAAATAATTAGGCAATCTGCTATTGATTTTGATGGATTGAAGAGTACGTGGACCCTTCCTCTAAAAACGAATACTCGGTTATCTGAAGTCGAAGCAGACCCAGATTCTCTTAAGATTAATAGGGAAGAAGAAATTGTATTGATGGAAGCATTTTTACATTGGCAGCAGAAAGTTGTTAATTAAATAAATTTTTAATCTCACGCAAAATTTTTCGCGGTTGACTAATTGCTTTCCCCGGGAATTCTGTAAAAGTTTTAGTTGGATTTTTCCAAAATCGTCGCCAAAGCCTAAAAGGTTTAGTCATAATTCTATGTTCTAGATCTTTCACGTAAGCAATTCTTAAATCATCCGGCTCATGCATAACTTTAGTCTTACAAACAGTGCAAGTAGTAGAGGCTAAAAGTCTTCCGGCGTATACTAGTTCATGGCAAGTTTCTGATTTGCAATGCGCACATTCTAAGTTGGCAGTAATTGTCTCGTGATTAATCTTTGTACCCCCTTTTTGCTAATACATGTTCTGCAATAATCAAATCTTGTGGATAAGTAATTTTTACGTTTGTAGGTTCACCTGTCACGGAATGGGTTTTTATCGATGGAAAGTATCTCTCAATACATGCACCGGTGTCAGTACCAGTAAATGAATCTTTATCCGCGCTTATGTAAGCGTCAAGAAGCTCTTTTGCAGTGAATCCTTGTGGCGTCTGAACACGGACAATTTGGCTATCGAAATTTTTATCTAATTCCGAGTGATTTACTGGAATTGTGGGGATAGCTCCTCCATAAGTTGCCGCTTTCTTTGCGATCTCTTTAAAAAGGCTAGGGGTAGCTAAAGGCCGAGCTCCATCGTGAATTAAAACAACACCTATTTCTCCATTTTCGATGGCACTTTTCAGATGAATTAGGGCTTGGTATTCAGAATCATGGCGAGTTGCCCCGCCATGTACCAGTTCAACTTTTACCTGTGAAACTTCACGTTCTAAAACCTCTTTGGCAAATGCTTCATCATCCGGATGAATCACCAAAATCACGCGCACTTTTTCAAAAGCTTTGGCGGCATTTAGTAAAGATCGCGAAATTATACGTCGACCCGATAAGGGCAACCAGACTTTATTTGTGGTGTTCCCGAATCTAGTGCCGGAGCCAGCAGCAAGCACTACCACAGCCGTACTATCCATGAGTTAATTGTGGCAGACTTTAATGTATGCGAATTCCTAGAATATTGAGATTTAGGCGCCAGAATCTAGATCCAGTTGCGCGAGCTGAAGAGATTAAAGCGAAGTTCGCCGCGAAGCAAAAAATTCAGGGGTTATTTACCCCAGCACAGCAAGAGCTGATGGATGAATTAGGTCTAACTCCAGGCGATCAACACAAAGATAAATCAATTCCTAATAAAGTTGAGATAAACAAGGGAAAGCGCAGTCCACTTACAGCACGTCAACTGAAATTAGCTAAAGAGCTGGGTTTAATAAAACCAGATCAGGAATAAGTAAGTCCCATTTCATCTTGTTGACGACGAAGTTTTACAATCAACGATTCTTCATTTAATTCAACATGCTCATAAGTTAGAAGTTCGCCTGCGTTGATAGGTTTTACAATTGTTGCACCTTGAACTAATCCGATAGGTACTAAATTATCTCGTTTGGCATCTTTAGCCACGTCTGCATATCCACGAACTGTGTAACCGCCAATTCCATCGATTTTATCTCCTTGCTTTAAATCTTTCTTTGTCATGCAGACAACCTCTGCAATCAAACTTTCAGCATACAAGGATGATTCGCGGTCAATGACGGCACGTGCCACAGTCATAGGGGCTTCAACTGAAGCTAAGTGATATGGACGGTAGAGGGCGAAATATGGTCCGGGCCCCATAGATAGATAAGACATTTCATGTGCGACATATGGCGAATCAGTGCGAACAATAACGAAAACACCTGGTGCCACATCACCAGTGCAGTAGTCGACCACACCAGGACGATCAAGAACACCACCATCTACTTGTAAAGCAAAGGTATTTTGTAAAGTTTTTACGGAGGAGGCAGGACCATACATACCACGTTTTGATAATTCCAAACCAGTGGTATTGGCTAGCGCTACCATTTCTGTCATAGTTTTCGAACCATCCGTAAATGAACAAAGCATTTTAGGATTCATTTTTTTTGCGTTAGCGCGATCTCGCACAGTATCTGGATTACTAAATGGTTCAAAAGGATTGTTCTTTCCTTTACCGGCGCAGATAATTTCAAAATTTAAATCACGTGCAAAATCCACTAATACTTTTGCTTCAACTGGCTCATCTCCGTGACAAACGGCATAGATCGCGTTGGACTCTAGAGCTTTCTTATGAAGCAATGGACCAATTGTCACGTCCATTTCAACATTTAGGACAGCAATATCTTTCTTGGCTTCAAGAGCGTTGTAAGTTATTTGTGCTCCAATATCTGGTACACCAGTACACTCCACAATAAAATCGATAGCAGCTAAATCGCTAAGAAATTCCGTAGTGGTAGTGCCAGCAGCTTTTCCATCATTTAATGCTTGTGAAATTTCTTTGTAGTCGTTGCTAATAACAATATCTGTGATACCAAGATCTTTAAATAATTCTGTTATTCGATTGGTATCAATATCAATTACTAGTCTAACTGAAAGTCCCGGCATTCGATGAACTTGATTACCAAACCCACGTCCCATTTGGCCAGCACCGACTAGCGCGATACGAACCTCATGTCCTAATTGTTTTGCATGTTCTGCCAATTTGTGACTATATGCCACTTTATTTCCCCTGTTTTCTGCGAACAGTTTTAGAATCGCTACATTGCGATTGGTTTAATTTTTAGTAATTTGAATCTTGTCGCCAACTTGAATTAATGGTAATGATTTAGCTTCGACATTGGTATCTCCCGGAAGTTCTGCCTCTGTTAACCCATTTGCTTTAAGATCGAGGTGTCCTAAATTAAGTAAATTATCTGAAACTACAGATCCAACTGCGAGTACTTTAAATTCATCATCATTGATGAGGATTACATCACCTGGAATTGGGGCTCGCTCACTTACTTCAACTTTATGTAACACAGAGAACTCGTGAAGTTCTAGGGGAGCATTTTCACTAAAGAAAACGAGGATTCCTTGGTCCCTAAAATCTTTAACTAATTCTCCGACTGCAGTGACGGTAGTTGAATATACGACCATTAAGCTGGTCTGATGTTTTCTGGCTTTACTCCAGAAACAAAGAGATCTTTTGTAATGAACATTGCTAGTGGCCCTGCTGGGCTAGTTGCATGAATATCGACAGTTAGAACTTTCTTCATTGGGTAAACACCAACGCGAGCAGTACCTCCACAATCAATTACTGCAACGGCAATTTCGTCAAAAGGCTTACTTGATTTAAAGCCGTCAAATGGCTCACCGCCTGTTGCATCCGCAATGGCTTGAGCAACTGGATGAATACCGCCACCGGTTACTGAATAAATGTACTTCTTCTTATCTGTTGGTAAGACTTCAAGCGGGCCACCCCAACCACCTTTGCCAGCCTCAATAATTACTTTTTTGTAATTTCCCATTTTTACTCCTCTTTGGTTGCGACGAATTCTAATTCTTAAGTAATCGAGGGCCAAAGTGAATTTCTCCACTCTGGCCCCCGAAAACTATTTAGTTACTTGATGAATATAGGCCGAAGCTTGCAAAGTAAGCAATTACTACTGAAAGCGGACCTGTAACCAAACGGCTAAATAACACCGCAGGTACACCAACTTCAACAGTCTCTGGCTCGGCTTCGCCAAGTGCCAGACCAACTGGAATGAAGTCGCAACCAACTTGTGGGTTGATTGCAAATAGCGCTGGAAGTGCGTATTGAGGAGGGATATTTCCTTTACCAATTTCAACGCCAAGAAGTGTTCCAACGATCTGTGCGATTACAGCGCCAGGTCCAAGCAATGGAGATAGAACTGGAAGAGCACAAACAAGAGAGATTAGAAGTAAACCAGGCAGCGACGATGCGGAACCTTTGATTCCAGTCGCAATCCAGTCACCAATACCGGTTGTGAGAATAAGACCGATAATGAAAGAGATGAACGCCATAAAAGGAATGACGTTACGAATAACTGTATCAACAGTGTCGCGACCAGCCTGATAGAGAGTACCAACTACTCCACCAACACTTCGCCCGATTTTTGTTAGAACTGCAGAAATTCCACCCATTTTCTTATGCCTCCTTCTTTGCCATCATGCGAGCAGTAATCCACTCAGTCACGATGCCGCGAATAAAGATGACAACTAGACCGACAAGAAGGTAACGAACTGCAAGGTCACCTAAGCCAAGACCTAGCTGTGTAATACCTGTCGCGATGCCTACATACACGAACAATTCACCTGGATTTGCATGTGGGAATATTCCAAGAATTGGGTGAACGAAAGAAACAGCTGAGTCATAGAACGCTGGTTTGTAACGCTCTGGTAAGAAACGTCCCATCGTGTATGCCATTGGGTTTGTTAAAACGAATACTGCAACAAAAGGAAGAACTATGTAGCGTACTGGATACCATTGAATGCCTGGACGCGCAGCAGCCTTTCCTAAGTTTTCGATCTTCTCTGGTCCAATAATTCGAACTAGAGCATTAACTGCAGTTAAGAGAACAACAAGTGTTGGCAAGATTCCGCCCATAAGTGAGAGCAGAACTTCGCCACCTTTGTTGAAAACTTTTATAAAGTCTTCAGCTGCAGTAGCCAACGCGCCGAGGATTCCGGTTGGCTTATCAACTGTTACCTCCGCTAGGCGGTAACCAACTGATAGTAGGTTCAATGCACACCTCCTAAGTGTGTCGTGGGGTCAATTAGGCCTAAAAGAGAGACCCATTTTCAACAGATGCCTTCACGGAGCCAGGCACCTGCTATTCCGCACCCTTTCCATCATTCTCTTTGCGATTTAGATGAGCATCGATGTGTTCTGCAGCCATCCGTGCAGCTGCAATCACCTTATCTTTTCTATCAGTCGCAACTCGGTTACCCGAGATGATTTCTTTGATGTGGAATCCTTTGTAATCAGTAAAGGGCTTACCTTTTGCCATTACTGTCATGCCGGAGAGTAGCAATCCATTTGAAATTACTCCTGATTCGTTGGCTACAAGTGCAACATATGCACGACCACCGCGATATCTCCTGCCACCTACTCCGATTGCAACAACACCCTCTTTTCGCAATGTAGAGAGCTGCTTTTGAAAACGTTGCGCTTGTCGCCACGCAAAAAATAATTGAATTGCCCAAGCGATTCCCAGGGCCGTGAATAAAGTTGCTAGACCACTCATGCAGTTCGGACCTCAGTAGAGACTAAGTGCTTCAAAATTGCATTTGCACAAGATAAATCAATTATTAGATGATCAATTAGCTTACTGCGTGCCGCACCTATTACTCCCAGTACCTTATCTGCACCAGAAGCAACTCCAATTACCTTTGGAATCTTACGAATTTCATCAAGTGTTAAACCTATAACTCGATTATCTAAATTTGCGGAGAGTATTCTGCCCTGGGCATTAAAGAAACGAGCCGCTATATCCCCAGCCATATTCTTAAACGTTAATTCTCGTTCATTTTTTGAAAGTGAAAATTCTTCTATCAGCATCTCCGAAGATGTGGAACCTGCCGAACCAATTCCGACTAACGCGACATCTGCTTTGCGCGCGATATCAAGCACGCGCGATACAGAGGGTTCTGCCATCAATGAGTCTCGGGTCTTTTGATTGCTTACGACTACCGGTGCACTGAATGGAATAAAGTCGGCATTTAAATTGCGAGCGAGCGTACGTCCTACCTCTTCTGCACTTACTGAAGTCATGACATTAGACATAGAGCCCATTAATTGTGTGACTTTCAAACCATGTATGCTGTCTTTTCGGCAGTTCACAACTGTCGCTTCTAACCCTCGACCCCAAGAAATTGCAATCGTTTGGTTGGACTTCAGCCCTTTTTGGAGCGTATGCGCTGCGCTTCGACCAACTGCGTTTAAGGTTAAGTCATTACGATCAGGAGCGATGACTTGGATGTCATTTACTTCCAATTTTTCCATTAATTGATTGGCGATGTAATCATGTCGAGAAGTTGGCGCAATAATCCGGATTTCTACGTATCCCAAACGTCGTGCTGATGTAAGCATCCGAGAGACGTTTGAACGTGAAGTATTTAATTTGGAAGCAACTTGATCCTGAGAGAGTTCATCTTCATAGTAAAGGCGCGCTGCTTGAAGAATTAGCTCAGTCTCGCGTTGTTTCATCAAGATCCGATCTGCCTGATCCACGTTGGTCAGCGCTATCCCACCGAAATGATTGGCGATAGTGTCCTACCGCACATGGACGAGGTCAAGGACATTTGTGAGCATTTTTGTGAGTTACTAGCACGTACGTGCAGATTAAATTGATGAAACCAGGCGCTCAAGAATGATTGCCCCGTCATAGAAATCTAGCGCTCGCAAGTCAATAGTTAGAGAAATTGAGAGCGCTCCGACGCTATCGATACCGACTGTTAAACCTGTTGCCTGGTTGGGAAAGAGCGAAGGCCTATTTGAAGCCATCGCATAGCTTGTTAGATCAAAGATAGTCGTGGTTGCGCCATTTAACATCGCAAGTGGAACTTTGCCGCTCTTTGCTTGTTCGGTGGTGGTGCGAACTAATTCGGTGAGCGTAGCCAAATCTATTTGATCAGGATTCTTAAATACCGGAAGTGCGCTTCCGTATTTAGATTCAATAATAAGCGCCACGCCAATATCGTCCTGGCCGAAGGTGCGCAAAGTCTTTGCCCACTTGGTAACCAGAATTGCATGCCATTTGGCTTCCGAACCTGCGCTCTTATTTATAGCGCGGGTAAATGAAACTTGCGGAACCGCCAGAGTCATTTCGATGCCCTTAGCAATAAGTGCTTTATTTGCCTGTCGTCGCTGCGCAATAGCAGGATCTACATTTGAATTTAATACATCTTCATAAGTAATGGTTTCAAAAGGCCCTGTAGGACGAATAGTTTGTAAATTGATTCCTTTATCGGTTGCTAATTTTCTAGCGGCCGGAACTGATTTTGGATTTTCATTTACGATAAATGTTGGTGCCACAACTTGGGTTACTGGCGTTACAGCAACAGGATCGGGATTAGAAACCACGGGAGTGATCTCTGCAGTCTCTGGAGTAACCTCAGATTCGGGCGCATCGAAATCAAAGGAAAGAACTTGAGTTTCAGTCTCCATAATTAAAACTGGCTTGCCAATTTCTAAAACCGCGCCAGGTGCGGCAACAATTTTTTCAATCTTGCCATCGGCAGGGGCTTCAACTTCCATGTCAATCTTGTCAGTCATAACTTCAAAGAGCACATCTCCAGCTTTAACTTCCTGGCCTTCTGCTACGTGAAAACCGATTAATTCGCCGGTCTCCATAGTCATGCTCATCTTGGGCATAACAACTGTGTGCTTAAAGCTCATCGCCAACTTCTCACAATTTCAATAGCGGCTTCATGAATATCTTCAACTTGTGGGACTGCAGCCTTTTCAAGTTGTGGCGCGTATGGAATTGGAATATTTAATCCGGCAACTTTCTTGATTGGCGCTTTTAACGAACCAAATGCACGAGAACCCGCAACTTGCGCAATTACTTCATTAATGAATCCACCATGTGAAGGTCCTTCTTGAACCACCATTAAACGACCTGTTGATTCAACAGAGTCAAAAGTTGTGGTCATATCTAGCGGAGATAATGTGCGCGGATCGATTACTGTGACACCTATACCTTCTGCAGAAAGTTTCTCTGCTACATCCAGAGATTTCTTAACCATGATTCCGGTAGCAACAATTGTTAAATCTTTTCCGGTACGAACTACGCGACTGACACCAAGTGGAATTCGCGACGCGCCTTCTGGTACTGGTTCCCAACCTGGAGTTTTATAAAGCAATTTATGTTCCAAAAATACAACTGGGTTCGGGTCATCAATTGAAGATAAGAGGAGACCTTTCGCATCTGCCGGGTTTGAAGGAACCACAACTTTCAAGCCCGGAACGTTGGTAAACCAATTCTCAACAATCTGTGAATGTTGAGCTGCAGCACCGGTTCCGGAACCTTGAGGTGCGCGAATAACCATAGGAACATGTAGAGCGCCACCCAACATAAAGTGAATTTTTGCAGCCTGATTTGCTATCTGATCCATTGCTTGTGCTGTGAAATCAGAGAATTGAATTTCCGCTATTGGGCGCATTCCAGCAAGTGCAGCTCCAACTGCTGCACCGATATAACCTAATTCAGAGATTGGAGTATCAATAATTCGTTCTGCACCGAATTTTTCAAACAAACCTGCTGAGACACCAAAAGCTCCGCCGTAGATGCCAACGTCTTCTCCCAAGAGAAATACTTCAGGACGTTCTTCCATAGCAATAGTAATTGCTTCGCGAACTGCTTCTGCCATTGTCAGCATGCGATCTGACATTTAGAGCACCGCCCTAAAAACAGCTGCTTCAAGACCGGCAGGATCGGCAGATTTTGCCTTAACAGATTCGTTTACAGCAGAAACAATTTGATCTGTAGCTTGCTGTTGTACCGAATCCAACTCTTCTTGAGTCAATAAATTCTTTTCAAGTATTAGAGACATAAATTTTGCGATGGGTTCTTTGCTTTTCCACTCATCAATTTCTTCTTTTGTACGATAAAGATTTTTATCGGATCGAGAGTGGCCTTTCCAACGATAAGTCACGCATTCTAGGAGAGTTGGCCCACCGCCGTCGCGGGCCATTTTCACGGCCCGCTCGGCAGCCTCGTAGACAGCAACAACGTCATTGCCATCGACAGTCACACCAGGAATTCCGTAACCGAGTCCGCGGTCGGCCAAATTCTCCAGTGCGAATGCTTTTTCTGTGGAATTAGACATTCCATATTTATTATTTTCACAAACAAATATCACTGGCAATTTCCAGATAGCTGCCATATTTGCAGCTTCATGGAATGCTCCTTCATTTAAAGCTCCGTCTCCAAAAAAAGAAACCACCACAGTTCCTTTTTTCATTAACTTTGATGCAAGAGCTGCTCCAGTAGCTATTGGAATTCCACCAGCAACAATGCCGTTTGCTCCAAGATTTCCTGTTTCAACATCAGCGATGTGCATCGATCCACCGCGACCTCCGCAGTAACCAATTTCTTTACCAAGTAATTCTGCGATCATCCGAGTCAAATCAGCACCTTTTGCAATGCAATGACCATGACCACGATGTGTAGATGTGATTTGATCTGTTAACTCAAGGGTCATACAAACACCAGTGGGAGAAGCCTCTTGTCCAACTGATAAATGCATGGTTCCATGCATCATTCCTCGGCCAAATAAATCTTCAACAGCCTCTTCGAATTTTCGAATTTTCCACATGTAAAGCAACGCATGTTTTGCGTGCTCTCTTGAAGAGAGTGGATGCCCAATTAGTAACTCTTTAGAGACCATATAACTACTTTCACATTTGTGCAGTTGCTTGAAAATATGTTCATATTAAACAACATCGTCTTCAATTACGCTACCCCTATGAAGGAATTTCTCGCCAAAGTCGGATCTCCAGTTGGATTGCATGCACGTCCCGCAGCATTATTTGCACAATCTGCTAAATCTTCTGGATGTAATGTGTCGATCGCCAAAATCTCAGAAGATGGCGCTGAATCGCAAATTGTAGATGCTTCTTCAATTTTAAAAATAATGGCCCTTGGAATTAAGTGCGGCGAAACTATCAAAGTTCAAGTTGAAGGCGATAACGAAGAAGCTGCAGCTGCTTCGTTACAAGCAATTGTGGAAAGTTCTGAGCATTAATTTTTTTATGAGCGATCTGCAAAAGCTAAGAACAGGTACTGGCGTTGATGCGCATAAATTTTCGCAATCAGCTTCGGATGGGCCATGTTATTTAGCTGGATTGGAATGGCCAGATACAAATCGTTTAGAGGGCCATTCTGATGGAGATGCTGCAGTTCACGCACTCTGCGATGCAGTTCTCTCTGCAGCAGGGCTTGGCGATGTAGGACAAGTTTTTGGAATTGATAAACCGGAATGGAAGGGAGCAAGTGGTCTAAAGATGATTTCACATTTGCGTACCTTAATTTCCGAAAAATCAATCGTAATTAACAATGTTTCGATTCAAATCGTTGGCAATGTGCCGAAAATTTCAAAAAGACGTGATGAAGCGCAGCAAGTCTTATCTGATGCGCTCGGTGCACCTGTAACAATTGGCGCTACCACCACAGATGGCATGGGATTTACAGGTCGCGGCGAAGGAGTATTTGTGATTGCAAATGCGCTGGTGCAATTGCCATGAAGCTATACAACACACGTACCCGCGAAACTTCTGAATTTAAGCCGTTAACCACCGGCAAAGTTGGTATTTATGTGTGTGGCGCGACTGTTCAATCATTTCCACATATCGGTCACGTTAGAAGCGGAATCAACTTCGATATCTTGCGTCGTTGGTTAACTACAAGTGGCTACGACGTAACTTTTATTCGCAACGTAACCGATATCGATGACAAGATTTTAGAGAAGAGCAAAGCAGAGAATATGCCTTGGTGGGCGCTTGCTTTTAAGTACGAACAAGAGTTTCAAAAAGCATATGCACTTTTAAATGTGTTGCCTCCGACTTACGAACCACGTGCAACTGGGCACATCACCCAAATGATTGAATTAATGCAGCTTTTGATCGATAAAGGCGCTGCATATGCCCCAGGTAATGGCGATGTTTATTTAGATGTTCGCGCACTTGATGCTTATCTAACTCTTTCGCGACAGAAGTTAGATGATCTACTTCCAGCTGGCGATGCTGATGATACTTATAAGAAAGATGTACGTGACTTTGCACTTTGGAAAGCGGCAAAAGTTGGCGAACCTTCTTGGCCAACTCCGTGGGGTGATGGCCGCCCTGGTTGGCACCTTGAATGCTCAGCAATGGCGCATTCATATTTAGGCGAGAGCTTTGATATTCATGGTGGCGGTTTAGATTTAATTTTCCCGCATCACGAAAATGAAATCGCACAATCTGAAGCAGCTGGTTATAAGTTTGCCAATATCTGGATGCATAATGCGTGGGTTACTCAATCTGGCGAAAAAATGTCAAAGTCGCTTGGCAACACGATGCAAGTTAAAGAGCTAATTAAGCAAGTACGCGGAATTGAGCTTCGTTTCTATTTAGGAAGTGCTCATTACCGTTCGATGTTGGAATTTTCACCAGAAGCGTTGCAAGAAGCAGCTACCAATTTCCAACGTATTGAGAATTTCTTAAAGCGCGCAAAAGAGATTGTTGGTGGCTTCGAAGGCGTAATTAGCGCTCCGGTGAAAGCTGCTTTTGATGATGATTTAGCGGTGCCACAGGTTTTGGCACATATCTCTGAAGCGTTACGACGCGGAAACACTGCAATAACTGAAAACAATCATGAGCAAATTAAATCTTCAGCTGCTGAAATTCGTGGTGCGTTAGCAATTCTTGGTTGCGATCCTTTTGATGCATCATTTACAGCAAATGCCGCTGGAAGTGCTGATTTATCAGATGCTTTAGATGGCGTTATTCAATTAGCTTTGGCGCAGCGTCATGCAGCGCGCGAACGAAAAGATTTTGCCGCATCTGATGCCATCCGTGATGGACTAGCTGCACTTGGAATTACTATTGAGGACACTCCTCAAGGACAACGCTGGACTATTAAGGGAAGTATTTAAAAAATGGCCGGAAATTCATCGCGTCGCGGAGCTGTGCGTAAAGGAAAGAAGGGCCCTTCAAAAGGTACTGGCGGCAACAATAAAAAGCGTTTAGCAGGCAAAGGACCAACTCCTAAAGCTGAAGATCGTCCTTATCACGCAGCCTCAAAACGTAAGAGCGCAGCAAAGCCTGCACGTTCATCGCGTTCTGAAAAGCGGAGCAACTTCTCATTTCACGGTGAAATGGTCGCAGGACGAAATGCTGTTCTAGAAGCGCTACGAGCAGATGTGCCGTCAACAGAATTAATTGTGGCTAGATCAATTGATATTGATGATCGCATCGAAGAATCATTAAAACTCGCGTTAAAGAAAGCGCTACCAATTCGCGAAGTACATCGCGCTGATGTAGAGAAAATTTCTATGAATTCGCAAGGTATCGCGCTTTCAATTAAACCTTACCAATATTCATCACTTGATGAAATCTTGTTACGCGCTGGAAAACCGGGATTGATTGTGGCGCTAGATGGCGTGACTGATCCTCGTAATTTAGGTGCGATTATTCGTTCTGCAGCTGCCTTTGGTGTGGATGGTGTGATCATTCCAGAACGTCGCTCAGCGGCAATGACTGCAGCTGCTTGGAAAACTTCGGCAGGTGCAGCGGCTCGTATGCAAGTTGCACAAGTAACTAACTTGAATCGCGCAATCGAAGATGTACAAGATCGTGGTTATTTTGTAGTTGGTTTAGATGGCGAATCTGATGAGCTAATTAGCAATATGAAAGTTGCAACCGAACCAATCATGATCATCGTTGGTTCTGAAGGTAAAGGTTTAAGTAAATTAACCCGTGAAAAGTGCGATCTGGTAGTGAAAATCCCGATGCGTTCAACTACTGAAAGTTTGAATGCCAGCGTTGCGACATCTATCGCTTTATTTGCGGTAGATGAGGCTCGAAAGTAATGTCAGAAAGTAATTCAAATTCTTTCCGTAACTTTATAGTTCTGGGTGATTCTTTCTCTGAAGGAATGACCGATGAGCTAATTGACGGGAAATATCGGGGCTGGGCTGATCGCGTTGCAGATGTGATGGCATCGCAAATAGATGGCTTTAGATATGCAAACTTAGCGGTGCGCGGAAAATTAATTCATCAGGTTGTTACAGATCAAGTTCCGGCGGCCCTCCAATTAATCACCTCCGATACTTTAGTTAGCTTCCATGCTGGTGCAAATGATGTTATCCGCCCTAAATACAACCCAGAAATTACTTTGCCAGAGTATGCAAAGGCAGTTCGTGAATTAGCGGCAGAACTCAAGAAATATGGCGCGCAGCTGATGCTCTTTACGGTTCAAGAGAGCGCAGCTTCTAATACTAAAACAGGTGTGATTTGGAACCAGCGTTTTAAAGATTTTAATAAACAAGTTCGTGAATTAGCTGCCGAAACCGGTGCAATTTTAAATGAAGCAAACGATGGTAGATATCCAAACGATATTCGATTTTTAGCTTTTGATCGTTTACATTTAAATCCAGAAGGTCATTACCGAGTTGCACAAGGTGTATTAGAAAATCTTGGATTGCCGTTTGATCCCGGATACAAAATACCTTTGCCACCTGCACCAAAAGGAAATCCAATAAAGAAAAAAATAGTTAATGCACTTTGGATTGCAACATTTGTGATTCCTTGGATTATTCGACGTTTACGTGGAAAATCATCTGGCGATGGGCGAGAAGCTAAATATCCGCGCCTTATCTCGTGGCCGATTTCAGATAATCGCTAGTTTTTGCCATAATTACGCCCGCAACAAACGCCTCCCTAGCTCAGTGGTAGAGCATCCGCCTTGTAAGCGGAAGGTCGTCAGTTCAATCCTGACG
>JBEAMP010000020.1:0-3692 GCA_041165905.1 Actinomycetota bacterium | reverse complement strand
AATTCTCTGGATCGTGGAATTCTTGGGTTGATTCAATATGAATTTCGCGTTGTGTGACCTGTCCAAATTCATCGATTTCAATTGAGACTTGGCTCATTCTAAATTCGGTAACTACTTGTGGCGCAGATTGCTGGAACATCGCTGCCTGCAATTGCTGATGAATTGAATCAATCAGAGATTCTGGCGCCTTTTCGTTGCAAGAGCGCTTTAGAAGTGAACGCATTAGCTCATGAACCATCTTTTCGGCTTCGACTTCCAATTTACATGGTGCGCAACGTTCTAAATGGCGATCTACTGAAGTTGGATCTATCTGATTAGCTTCGAAAAATTCTGGACCATCGACTAGCAGGACTAGTGCATGTTTGACTTGATCACAAGGCATCTCCGTCATTCTGCACCGCCTTTCACGTATCCAAGCTCTTTGGCATAGCCAGTTAGCTTTTCGCGAAGTTGCTTACGTCCGCGGTGTAGTCGAGACATCACAGTGCCGGCCGGAACGCCAACAATCTCTGCAATCTCTTTATATGAAAATCCTTCAACATCTGCTAAATAAACAGCCATGCGGAATTCTTCAGGAATTTCTTGGAGTGCTCGTTTGATATCTGAATCCGGCAAATTCTCTAGCGCTGATACTTCGGCAGATTTTCCTTGATCTGAAGTATGTGATGCAGATTGATGTAATTGCCAATCTTCAACCTCTGCATCTGCAGTTAATTGCGGCTGACGTTGTGCCTTACGATAATTATTAATAAAAGTTGTCTGCAGAACTCGGTATAACCAAGCTTTTAAATTGGTGCCCTCTTCAAATTGATGAAAAGAAGCGAATGCTTTTAAGTAAGTATCCTGCACTAAATCTTTGGCATCTTCAGGATTCCTGGTGTAACGCATTGCCGCTGCATAAAGTTGATCGGCATACTGCATGGCATCGCGTTCAAATCGCGCATTGCGATCTGCCGGAGTCTCTTTGACTAATTCTTTAGATGCCATTTGGCCCAAGACTACAGGCAGGGCTTCAAGCACGCTCTTCGCAGTCTTTTGGCGAGAACGTGCGAGCTCCTTCTCATTGGGCGCGCCCTTATCTGTGACCATCGATTTAGTTAACCCGTATAACGACCTCACTATTCCCAGAATTGATTTCGCAATAGGAAGTGGACTAAGGAAAAGCTCTGAAAGTCAGGTCTGTATGACCTAAAGATTTGGGTGCGTCAGGCCTTTTCCGTGGACAGCTTCCGTTCGCGAAATCAATTTAGAAGAGCGTTTCGGGTTGAGAAATTGATATCGGAATGGCCAATTCCGGCCCGTTATTAGCCACTTTATTTACCGCATCGCTAACTGGCACCGGGTGCAGATGCGCATCAGGTTTTTCATTGGACATTAAATTAATAAGTTCGCGCGGATTATTATTTTTTACATCAAGCCATGATGACCAACGTTCACGCAGCATCATTACAGGCATTCGATGATGAATCGTTGCTAACTCTCCCACTGCTTCGCGAGTGATTATTGAAGCGCTTTGAATTAATTGTCCGGATGGTGAACGCCAAGTATTCCAAATACCTGCAATTGGAAGAGACTTTCCTTCATCGCTTGAAATATAAAAAGGTTGTTTAGTTTTGTAACGACCTAATTCGGTGGCCCATTCGTAATATCCATCAGCCGGAATCAAACAGCGGCGTGATTTAAATGAATCACGGAAAGTTGGTTTTTCATGTATTGATTCTGATCGCGCATTTATCGCGCGAGATTGTGATGCTTTGGCTTCTGCTTCATCAGTTAGCCAGGGCCCAATCATTCCCCACGAAGCTACTGATAGTTCGCGATTATTTTCTTCATCGTTTCGCACAATATAAATTGGATTAGTTGGTGCAATATTCCAACTGGAAGGCAGCGCGTTTTCAGGGAACTTGCCAGTGACTGCAAATTCTTCTACTAAATCGCGCATCTCTTGAGTTTGCGCATAACGGCCACACATATAGCGAACTTTAATGGGATTTGAAGAGATGCACCCTCCGATAGAATTATCTATATGACTTCAAGCGAAAAAGGCAGCGCTGCTAATTGGCCTGCACCTTTTCGCGGCAAAAAACCAGTCGATGTTCGGGTAGTAATTCCCGGTTCAAAATCTGTAACTAATCGCGCGCTAATTTTGGCAGCGCAAGCAGTAGGTACTTCAAAGCTGCGTAGACCTTTAGTTTCTAGAGATTCAGAATTGATGGTTGGCGGGCTTAAAGCTCTTGGTTTATCGATACATGAAAAGCAAGAAAATGGCGATTTACTCTTTGAAGTAACCGGTGGTTCGTTAAAGGGCCCTGCAAAAATCGATGTTGGAAATGCCGGAACTGTGATGCGCTTTTTGCCGCCTCTTGCTGCACTTGCAGAGGGCGAAATTTCATTTGATGGCGATCCGCGATCGCACGAGCGCCCGCTTGGGCCGGTAATTAAGGCGCTAGAAGAACTTGGTATTTCAATTAATCATGGCGGGCGTTATTCATTGCCATTAACCATGAAAAATCTTTCCGGTGGAAAAATTCGTGGCGGCGAAATTGAAATCGATGCTAGCGCCTCTTCACAATTTTTATCTGCACTTTTATTAATTGCACCGAGTACCGAATTAGGTATTACTGCAAAACATATCGGCGGCGCACTACCTTCGATGCCACATATTGAAATGACGGTTCAGATGCTCCGCGATTTTGGTGCAAAAGTGACAGTTGATAAAGATAAAAATACTTGGCGCGTTGAGCCAGGCAAATTGATTGCGCAAGATTTAGTTATCGAACCAGATTTATCTAATGCGGCACCATTTATGTCAATTGCAATGGTTTGTGGAGGATCAGTAACGATTGCAGATTGGCCAAAGCAAACCACTCAACCTGGCGATCAGTTACGAGAGATTTTTACCAAGATGGGCGCGCAAATTGAATTTGTCTCTGGTGATAAAGGTGGCTTGAAAATCACCGGCGGTGCAATCCATGGAATAGATGTTGATCTGCATGATGTTGGTGAATTAACTCCGGCAATAGCTGCGCTCTGTGCACTGGCGGATTCACCTTCTTATTTACAAGGAATTGGCCATTTACGCCTACATGAAACTGATCGTTTAGCTGCGCTTCATGCTGAAATTAGCGCTCTTGGTGGCGATGTGATTGAAGAGCCAACTGCGCTTCGAATCAATCCTAAGCCTTTACATGCAGGTGTTTTCCATACTTATGAAGATCATCGTTTAGCTACCTCAGGTGCAACTATTGGATTAGTGGTTGAAGGTATCGAAGTAGAGAACATCGCAACTACACGCAAAACTATTCCTGATTTTCCAGGACTTTGGAGCTCATTGCTTTCATGAGTAGACGCGATTATGACGAATCAGATGTTCGCATCCGTCCAAGTAGAAGGACCAAACCGCGTACCAAAGATCGCCCTTCGCATGATGATGCAATCACCGCCTTTGTTATCACTGTAGATCGCGGTCGTACTACTTGCGTTTTAGAAGATGGCACCGTTGTCACTGCAATGAAAGCGCGCGAACTTGGTCCCAAATCTGTTGTGGTTGGAGATCATGTGCGATTAGTTGGCGATACCACTGGCGCAGAAGGATCACTTGCCAGAATTGTTGGCATCGAAGAACGAACTTCAGTTTTGGTGCGCACCGTGGATGATGCGGCGCAGTTTGAAAGAAACATTGCGGCGAATAT
>JBEAMP010000019.1:0-2549 GCA_041165905.1 Actinomycetota bacterium | reverse complement strand
AACCATTAATGGAGGACATATTTACTATTGAACCACTCTTCTGTTTAAGCATCTGAGGGATGACTGCTCGGCTTAGATACATCATGCCAGCAACATTTACTTGCAGAGTTTTTTGAATGATTTCATTTGGGGTTTCATGAAATGTACCAGGCAAATTAACGCCGGCATTGTTTACCAAAATATCAATTGAGCCGTAGCGCTTCAAAGTATCAGCGGCACATGAATCACATTGATCTGAATCTGAAATATCAATCTTAAATGCATTGGCAGTTCCGCCCATTGCTTGAATTTTTTTAGCAGTTGCTTCTGCGCCTTCTAAATTTACATCTGCACAAACAACTTTGGCACCTTCTTCGGCTAAACGAATTGCACTTGCTTCACCGATACCTGATGCCGCTCCTGTAACAATCGCTACGCGATTTTGCACTCTACCCATGCTACCCATGCTACCCATTGCATTAAAGTAATAGAGAAGGGCCACCGCCGCAATGGATTTTTGCGGAGGTGGCCCTTCTTTTATTAACTTTTTTTTGCTTAGTTGATTACTTAACTAAGCGAGCTTGGTGCTCAGGCGCCTTGAACCAATTCTTAGCACTTAAGTTCCACCAAATCATTGCGCCACCAATGATTATGACCAATGCGATTGGCGCATATTGCACTGACATCCATGAGAAATTTTCATTTCCTGGCACACCTGCTGGCGTTGTTGGTAAGCAAAGCACAATTGAAATGAAAATAATTTCAATTACCGCCACCGGAGCCATCCATTTATAGTGCTTGCCAAGATTCCATGAACCTGCCTGGAAACGATCTCCCTGCTTCCAGCGTAGATAAATTGGAATCATGAATGAGAGGAATAGACCAAGCACAGTTACGGAAGTAACTGCGAAGAATGCAATTGGTACAACGGTTCCCTCTGGCGCCCATAGCGCTGGAAGAGTGAGGATAAGAGCAAAAAAACCCACTCCAAAAGCGGCATGTGATGGATTGCGATTTGAATCAAGCTTGGTCCAGTGCTGGTGCCCAGGAACTGCGCGATCACGTGAGAACGCGAACAACATACGAGATGCTGCAGTTACGCAAGACATGCCGCAGAAGAACTGACCAACGCAGGTAATGATCATCAGAACCTGTGCCCAGCCATGCGTTAATGCAGAATCAAATATTGCTGGCGCAAAACCGCCTGCCTTATTTAACGCTTCAACATCTGTTGCTGCGAATAAGAATGCAAGTAATAACAACCAGCCGCCAATTGCCGCGAAAGCAACTGATTGCCACATACCCTTTGCCGCTGCCTTTGATGCGCCACCGGTCTCTTCTGAAACGTGCGCAGAAGCATCAAAGCCGGTAATTGTGTATTGCGTTAGCAAGAAGCCAAGTGGCAATACATAGAACCAATACATGCTCTCTGAGAAACCAGAGTTGTTATTACGAGTAGTAAATACCCATTCTGCGCTCTGATGGCTCTTTGGTAGGAAAATCAAAATCGCAAGAATTGCTGCCACGCCAAATACGTGCCAGTAAACATTTATGTTCTGCAACAAGTGAATAATTTTTGCGCCGTAAATATTCATCATAATGTGAATCAGAACTGTTACAGCAAAAACAATAAAGACTAAAGTTAGATTTGTGGGATCCCACCAGCTATTGAACATGCTCATAGTTGTGGTGAAGAAAGTTGCAAAGCCGTAGTCAACACCTGCAATAACTGCCACAAGTCCAACGAGGTTTAGCCAACCAGTTAACCAACCATGTACAGGCTTACCAAGTGCGAAAGCCCAATAGAAGATGCCGCCAGCGGTTGGCATTGCAGAAACTAACTCCGCCATAGTCAAAGCAATAATTAGAATAAATATTGAAATGACTGGCCAGCCAATTGACATGGCAACTGGGCCACCGTTGTTCCAAGCTTGTCCAAATGTTGTGAAACAACCTGATAGGACAGAGATGATTGAGAATGAGATTGCAAAGTTAGAGAAGCCAGACCAGCGGCGATCAAATTCCTGCTTGTATCCGAGTGACTCTAAGAGTTTGGCATCTGCATCATGCTGATTGCTCAAGTTTGAACTCCTTTGTTCAATTTGTTCAACGTCCCAGCAAGTGATCACGAGAGTTAACTCTTATGCCAGAACTAAACCGTTCGGTGTCGGTCACCGAATGGTCCTTTGTACTCCTAGAATGCACCCAAAGGAAAGGGTTTTTACGTAAATGTGTCGACTTTTAGGGTACGTGTCGGATTCGGATACTGACTTTTCAAGCGTAGTCGGAAAAGATTTTCAAGATTTCGTAAATCTTTCTTCAATTCACTGCGATGGTTGGGGTATAACGGACAAAAATGGCGAAGTTTTCAAAGAGCCAGTTGCCGCAACAAATAGCCCAGATTTCATGGATGTAATTAAGAAAACCAAAACTGATGGTTCGCTATTGCATCTTCGTTGGGCGACTTCGGGTTTGCCTATCAATAAAGAGAATGCACATCCTTTTCATTTCGGAAAATATTCATTCACACACAATGGATCTATTAATCCCCCAACTGCGCTAGATGAATT
>JBEAMP010000018.1:0-10344 GCA_041165905.1 Actinomycetota bacterium | reverse complement strand
CGTGGGCGAGCTTGCGCACGAGCGAAAGCATCGCGAATTACTCGCTCTGCTCCACGACGAGTATTTAACGATTCTTCTGTGGCAATTTCTGCTTCAGTTCCGTATGCAAGTGTTCCACCTGCGCCAACATATGGACCTTCGGTACCTTCTCGAACTACAACAAAATCAATTTCTTTGTCAGTAGCAAGAGGACCTTTAACACCTTTATGCAATTTAGCTGGTCGCAAATTAATGTAATGATCAAAGGCAAAGCGGAGCTTTAATAACAGACCGCGCTCTAAAACACCAGAAGGAACAGATGGATCTCCAACTGCACCAAGCAGAATTACATCGCTCTTTGCGATTTCTGCCATAACTGAATCTGGAAGAACTTCTCCAGTGCGATGCCAGTAACCTGCACCAAGGTCATAAGAAGTTTTACTGAAAGTTACGCCATGCTTTGCGCCAACCACATCAAGAACTTTTAAACCCTCGGCAACTACTTCTGGCCCGATGCCATCGCCGGCAATGACTGCAAGATTAATTGTTTTCGACATTACTTCTCCAAATTCACTGTTCGCGCTAAATCTGCACCAGTGCTGTGTCTGACTTCTTCCAAAATTGATTCAGAGACTGCATCATCAACTGTTAGCGCCATAAGCGCCATGCCACCAATTTCGCGACGAGACACTTGCATTCCTGCGATATTGACGCCTGCTTTTCCAAGCGCTCCACCCATAGAACCAATAACACCCGGCTTATCCATATAGCGTAAGAAAATCATGTGCTTGCCTGGAGATACATCTAAGCCAAAGCCATCGATTGAAACAATCTTTTCCACTTTACGGATTCCAACCAAAGTGCCTTCAACAACGAAATTAGTTCCGTTTGCCATGGCAACTTTAAGTTGGATAGAGCTACGAAATTGTTCGCAATTTGGATCATTCTTTACCGTTGCACTCATTCCGCGTTCTTCAGCAAGCTTTGGCGCATTTACATAAGTGACATCATCTTCAATTGTGGATTCGATTGCACCTTTAAGCGCGCTGGTTGCAAGAACTGATGCATCAAAAGCTGCAATTTCACCAAGCACATTAACTTCCATGGTGGTAGGAAGTCCGCCAGCGTAAGCAGTTGCAATCTCTGCCATTTTTTCAACCAGTGGTAGTGATGGACGAATCTCTTCGTGGACCGCACCGCCTTTAACATTAACTGCATCAGGAACTAAATCACCGGCAAGTGCTTTGCGAACCGAAACGGCAACTGCGATTCCCGCTCTTTCTTGCGCTTCATCAGTAGATGCTCCTAAATGTGGAGTTGCAACTACTTGATCTAATTCAAAAAGTGGTGAATCAGTGCAAGGTTCGGTAGCAAATACATCTAGCCCTGCTCCGGCTACCCGTCCTTCTTTTATTGCCTTATACAAAGCGCTCTCATCAAGCACGCCACCACGCGCGGCGTTGATTATCCGCACAGTTGGCTTTACTTTCTTTAGCGCCTCTTCTCCAATTAGATTTACGGTCTCTTTGGTCTTTGGCAAGTGAATAGTTATGAAATCAGATTGTTTTAAGAGTTCATCAAGAGTTACAAGTTGGACACCTAATTGCGCGGCACGAGCTGGCTGCAAATATGGATCATATGCAATTACATTCATTCCAAAAGCTTGCATGCGATGTGCTACCAACTGACCAATTTTTCCAAAGCCAATTACGCCAAGAGTTTTTTCAAATACTTCAGCGCCAGTGAACTTTGAACGAGCCCATTTACCATTCTTAAGTGCCGCATGAGCTGGTGATACAAATCTTGCACTTGCAAGCAATAATGAAATTGCAAGCTCTGCAGCTGAGACAATATTTGAAGTAGGTGCATTTACAACCATTACTCCGGCATCCGTGGCAGCAGGAATATCTACGTTATCTAAACCAACTCCAGCACGTGCGATTACTTTTAAACCTTTAGATGCTGCAATCGCTTCCGCATCCATTTTGGTTGCGGAGCGAATTAAAACTGCATCAACACCTGCACTTAAAGCTGGGAGCAACGCTGCTCGGTCTGCACCGTCAACATGTCTGATTTCAAAATCAGGACCCAAAGCCTGCATCGTTGCAGGACTGAGCTCTTCAGCAATAAGAACAACAGGTTTAGCCATTGGTTATCGTGCAGCCTTACCTTCTTGGTAATCATCTTTGTTTGATGACTTAATCCAAGAGAACATCTTGCGAAGTTCGCGACCAGTAGCTTCAATTGGATGTGATTCACCCTTTGCGCGAAGCGCCTTAAATTCAGGAGCACCTGCCTCTTGATCATCAATAAAACGCTTAGCGAATGCACCTGATTGAATATCTGCAAGTACTTCTTTCATATGTTGCTTAACTGAAGGATCAATTACGCGTGGGCCGGAAACATAATCGCCATATTCAGCGGTATCAGATACTGACCAACGCTGCTTTGCAATTCCACCTTCGTACATCAAGTCAACAATTAGCTTTAATTCATGTAAGCACTCAAAGTATGCAACTTCTGGCTGATAACCAGCTTCAGTCAAAGTTTCGAAGCCATACATAACTAGTTGTGATGCACCGCCACAAAGTACAGATTGTTCACCAAATAGATCAGTTTCTGTCTCTTCAGTAAATGTTGTAAGAATTCCACCCGCACGTAAACCGCCAATTGCCTTTGCATAAGAAAGAGTCAACGGCCAAGCGCTCTTAGTTGCATCTTGTTCTACTGCAACAATCACAGGAACACCACGACCTGCTGCATATTCACGTCGAACTAAATGTCCTGGACCCTTTGGTGCAACCATACATACATCAACATTTGTAGGTGGCTTGATGTAACCAAAACGAATATTGAAACCATGTCCAAAGAAGAGCGCATCGCCCTCTTTTAGATTTGGCAAAATTGATTCAGTATAGATATGGCGTTGCACATGATCTGGCGCCAAAATCATAATTACGGTTGCTTCTTTAACAGCATCCGCAACTGAAGTTACGCGAAGACCTTCTGCCTCTGCCTTTGCACGCGATGGAGAACCTTCTTTAAGGCCAACACGAACATCTACTCCGCTGTCACGCAAGTTGAGTGCGTGTGCATGTCCTTGTGAACCATAACCAATGATTGCGACTTTGCGACCTTGGATGATTGATAGATCTGCATCTTCTTCGTGATACATAGTTGCCATTGGTTTTCTTTCTTTCTATTTCAGGTTGGTTATTTCAATTGGTTAGTTCTGGTAGTCCGCTTGGCGGTCAGTAGAAACGGATTGGATATCGAGAGTTTGATCAGCAAGAGCAGCACTTCCATGTGAAAGTGCAACTACACCAGATTGAACAAACTCAATTACTCCAAATTCTTTTAATGAGGCCAGGAGCTCTTCATTGAGCGTAACGATATTTGTTGATTCAATAATTACCGTATTTTCAGTGTTATCGACGATTTTGGCGCCAAATTTAGAGATTATTGATTCAATTCTTGGATTGTTCTTCACCTTTACCAAAATCAACTCTTCCTGAGTCGATTTTGCAGGCTTTATTTCAGATACGTGGATGACGTTTATCAATTTATCGAGCTGACGAATTACTTGCTCGAGAGCATGACCTTCAACATTTACCACAATGGTCATGCGAGAAATTGTTGGATCTTCAGTTGGTCCAACTGCAAGTGAGTCAATATTGAAAGCACGTCGAGCAAAAAGTGATGCTACGCGAGCTAAAACACCAGATGAGTTATCTACTAGGACTGCGAGTGTGTGTTTTGCCATTTATAACTCCTGAGAATCCCAGTCAGGTGCAGTTTCGCGTGCAACCATAATGTCATCATTTGAAGTACCCGCTGCCACCATTGGCCAAACCATTGAATCTCTATTAACTCTAAAATCAACAACTACAGGTTGGTCATTAATTTCCATTGCCTTTTCAATTGTTGCATCTACTTCTGATGGATCTTCGCAACGAAGTCCTACGCAACCCATGGCTTCAGCAAGCATTACAAAGTCAGGAACCAACTTTGAATTTAGATCGGTATTTGAATAACGACCTTTGTAGAAAAGTGTCTGCCATTGACGAACCATGCCAAGAGATTCGTTATTGATAATTGCAACTTTGATAGGAATATTATTTAGCGCACAAGTTACCAATTCTTGGTTAGTCATCTGGAAGCAACCATCACCATCTATTGCCCAAACAGTGGTGTCAGGTGCTGCAACTTTTGCGCCCATAGCTGCAGGAACTGCATAACCCATGGTTCCGGCGCCACCTGAATTTAACCAAGTGCGTGGTTTTTCATAATTAATAAATTGTGAAGCCCACATTTGATGTTGACCAACACCTGCAACATAAATTGAATCAGGTCCTGAGATCTGTCCGATTCTTTCAATTACATATTGAGGTGCAAGTGATCCATCTGCTGGATTGTCATAACCAACAGGATATGTTGCTTTCAATTTATCAAGTGCGCTCCACCATGCTGCTAAATCAGGCTTCTGCTTAATTGCAGGGATTAACGCCTTAATTACCGCCTTTAAATCACCGTTAATTGGCACATCTACGCTTCGATTCTTGCCAAGTTCAGCTGGGTCAATGTCCACGTGAATTACACGGGCATTTGGTGCAAAGGAAGATAGTTTTCCTGTAACGCGATCATCAAAGCGAGCGCCTAAAGTAATTAGTAGATCTGATTTTTGTAGCGCGGTAACTGCAGAGACCGAACCATGCATACCAGGCATGCCAAGATGTTGACGATGTGAATCTGGAAATGCACCAAGCGCCATCAATGTTGTAACAACTGGTGCGCCAACTTTTTCTGCCAATTCTTTTAAATCTGCGGAGGCATTTGCCTTTATAACGCCACCACCAACGTAGAAAACAGGTTTCTTTGATTCTGATATTAGCTGAGCGGCATCTGCAATGCTCTGCGCATTTGGCTCTCCTGGAATTCTATAACCTGCAAGTTTTATCTCTTTCGGCCAATTAAATTCAGTCATTGCTTGTAGAGCATCTTTTGCAATATCAACTAAAACTGGTCCAGGTCGTCCCGTAGTTGCGATATGAAATGCCTGTGCAACTGCATTAGGAATATCGTGTGGATTTGTAATAAGAAAATTATGTTTAGTAAATGGCATGGTGATGCCGCGAATATCTGCTTCTTGGAAAGCATCAGTTCCGATTGCTGGGCCAGGAACCTGTCCGGTAATCGCTACAACTGGAACTGAATCCATTGCAGCATCTGCAAGTGGCGTTACTAAATTGGTTGCGCCTGGACCTGAAGTTGCAATGCAAACTCCAGCGCGACCTGTTACTTGCGCATAACCAGTTGCAGCATGTCCTGCACCTTGTTCGTGACGTACCAAGATGTGGCGAATCTTTGAATCGTAGATTGGATCGTAAGCAGGCAAAATCGCTCCACCAGGTAGACCAAACATGTCAACGACACCAGCTGCCTCTAGTGACTTAACTAGAGACTGGGCTCCTGTAATTTGATTGCTCATCTGCTGCTTACTCCTTTCTTAAACTAAAAAACCCACTGACTTTTCAGTGGGCGCGTTTTCCGTGTTTCGGGCACGCGCTATCGAATGACCACCACAATCACTGAGGTTGATGAGATCGATAGAGCTTTACGCATGGATGAATCTTCCCCTATCAAGCAGAGAGCGTCAAGAGATGAGATGTGAATCTCAGTATTCGGAATTAATCGCAGACGGCGCCTTTTGATGCACTTCCAACTAGTTTTGAATACTTATGAAGAACCCCTGAGGTGTACTTATGTGGAATTGGCGCGAAATCTTTACGGCGTACTGCCAACTCCTTTTCATCAACCAATAAATCTAATGTTCGATTGACGGTGTCGATTTTGATGCGATCTCCATTACGAACCAATGCAATTGGTCCTCCATCAACCGCTTCAGGTGCAACGTGACCTACGCAAAGACCAGTCGTGCCACCAGAGAATCTTCCATCTGTTAAAAGAAGAACAGATTTTCCTAAACCTGCGCCTTTGATTGCACCCGTGATCATTAACATTTCGCGCATTCCAGGACCACCTTTTGGTCCTTCATAACGAATCACAACTACATCGCCAGCTTGAATGTTTCCATTTTCAAGCGCTTCCATTGCTTGCCATTCGCGTTCGAAAACTTTTGCTGGTCCTTCGAATACATCAACTCCGATTCCTGCAGTTTTGCAAACGGCACCTTCCGGTGCAAGTGAACCGCCTAGAATCGTAATTCCAACTGCAGTAGATAATGGTTTTGAAGTTGCATGCAAAATATCGCCATCAGGTAGAGGTGGATTAATTTCCGCTAAATTTTCTGCCATTGTTTTGCCGGTAACAGTCAAGGTGTCGCCATGTAAATAACCGGCATCCAAAAGTGCGCGAAGTACAACTGGAATTCCACCAACTTTATCGACATCGCTCATGACATATTTACCAAACGGCTTTAAATCTCCAAGTAGCGGCACTTTAGAACCAATGCGATGGAAATCATCTAGTGATAAATCAACTCTTGCTTCATGAGCAATTGCTAATAAATGAAGTACTGCATTAGTAGAACCACCAAGTGCCATTACTGCAGTGATTGCATTTTCAAATGCACGTTTAGTCAAAATATCGCGTGTGGTAATTCCTTCTTTAATTAAATTAATCACCGCAGCGCCAGCTTCTGCTGCATAACGATCACGACGACGATCTACTGCTGGAGGTGCGGCAGAACCAGGCAATGAAAGACCGATTGCTTCACCAACTGTGGCCATTGTGTTTGCGGTGTACATACCACCACATGCGCCTTCGCCTGGACAAATTGCGCGTTCGATTTTATCTACTTCTGCTTCTGAGATTAAACCACGGGCACAAGCACCTACAGCTTCAAAAGCATCGATGATAGTCACATCTTTGCCATCTACATTTCCTGGCAAAGTAGATCCCGCATAAACAAATACTGAAGAGACATCAATACGAGCTGCTGCCATCATCATGCCTGGCAACGATTTATCGCATCCGGCAAAGGTAACCATTCCATCTAAGCGTTCGGCTTGCATTACTGTTTCGACAGAATCCGCAATTACTTCTCTAGATACTAATGAGAAGTGCATACCTTCATGTCCCATTGAAATTCCATCAGAGACTGAGATAGTTCCGAATTGCATTGGGAAACCACCAGCATCAATTACACCTTGACGCGCTGCTTTAGCTAGACGATCTAAAGAAAGGTTGCATGGGGTGATCTCATTCCAAGATGATGCAATACCAATCTGTGGCTTTTTAAAATCTTCATCTTTCATGCCAACTGCGCGGAGCATTCCGCGAGCTGCTGCGCGTTCTAAACCATCTGTTACTAAGCCCGAGCGTGGTTTCATGTTGGACATAGCGCAAATCATATTCGCAAAGGAGCGTTATTGAAAGTCTCCCTTTCAAACTCATATAACTTTAGCCAGTAAATATCATCTATAAATCGGAGAGAAATTTTGAAGATTGTTGCGCCTGAAATAATTTTTAAGGACCGTTGGAGAACCCTATTTGTTGTTGCAATCTCACAACTTATGGTGGTCCTGGATTCATCAATCGTGAATATCGCAATTCCAAGTGCGAAAGCAGATCTAGGAATTACTGATGCCAATCAGCAGTGGGTTATTACAGCTTACACATTAGCGTTTGGTTCCCTACTTCTGCTTGGTGGTCGCATAGGCGACTTCGTGGGTCGTAAGAAAGTTTTCATTATTGGCCTAGTTGGTTTTGCGGCGGCTTCAGCACTAGGCGGAATTGCATCAACACAGGGTTTGCTATTTGCATCTCGCGCTCTGCAAGGTGTTTTTGGCGCGCTACTTGCGCCAGCTGCGCTCTCAATTATCAGCGTAACTTTCACTATTCCATCTGAACGTGCAAAAGCATTTGGTGTAGTCGGCGCTATTTCTGGCGGTGGTGCAGCAATTGGATTAATTCTTGGCGGCACGCTTACCGAATACTTTTCGTGGCGTTGGTGCTTGGGTGTAAATACCCCAATTGCAATTGTGGCTGGAATCTTGGCAGCAAAGTTTGTGCATGAATCACATGCCGAAGGCGATCGCAGTTATGACATTCCTGGCGTAATCACTGCAACCGCTGGTTTGTTTGCACTTACTTATGGATTTAATAATGCTGCAACCCATGGTTGGAGCAATTCGGGAACTATCGCTTTCCTAGTTTCTGCTCTTCTGCTTCTTGCAATTTTTGTGATGATTGAAAGAAAAGTTAAGAATCCATTAATGCCACTTCGTGTGGTCTCTGAGCGCAACCGCGGTGGTTCTTATCTTGGATCACTTGTTGTAGGTGCAGGACTCTTCTCAATGTTCCTATTCCTTGGACTTTATCTACAAGTAATTCTTGGTTATAGCCCACTGAAATCTGGTTTTGCTTTCTTGCCGTTTACTGCAGGCATCATCGTTTTCGCTGGTATCGCTTCACAACTATTGCCTAAATTTGGCCCTAAACCGCTGATGGTTCCGGGTCTATTGGCAGCAGCTGTTGGTCTCTTGCTATTAACTCGTATTACTCCAGAAACCTCTTATGTAACGCATGTTTTACCATCACTATTGATTATGTCTAGCGGTATGGCACTGGTATTTATTCCATTAACTTCAACTTCGCTACATGCAGTAAGTAATCATGACACTGGCGTGGCAAGTGCGATGGTTAATACCAGCCAGCAAATTGGTGGTTCTCTTGGCACTGCATTGCTAAATACCATTTCGGCAACTGCAGCTACCAACTTTGCTGCTGCGAATACTTCGTTAGGAAAGATGGTGCAACCATTTGCTTTAACGCACGGATTTACAACTGCATTTAAATTTAGCGCAGCGCTATTAACTATAGGCGCGGTGGTACTTTATATGTTTATTAATGTTGGCAAGGAATCACTAGTAGAAACTGAAGGCGTAATAGCTCACTAAGTAAGCTGATTTAAGCTTGACCCAAATGGCCAAGTAGAAGTTCGCGAACTTTCGCAGCATCTGCTTGGCCTTTTGTTTCCTTCATAACTGCACCAATAAGCGCTCCTGCTGCAGGTAAATGTCCACCGCGAACTTTCTCAGCAACATCTGGCATTGCGCCACAAACTTTCTCAATTGCAGCAAGTAGCGCGCCATCATCATTTACAACTTTAAAGCCACGTTTTGCAATTACCTCTGCAGGATTGCCTTCCCCGTTAATGACACCTTCAACTACTTGTCTTGCTAATTTATCGGTTAGCTCGCCTTTTTGAATTAACTCAACAATTTCAGCTACATCTTTTGGTGAAATTGAAAGTTCTTCAACTGGCAGCTCTTTTTCATTTGCAATACGAGAAATTTCGCCGAGCCACCAACCACGAGCTTTAGTTGGATCTGCGCCCAGGTATACCGTCGCTTCTACAGTTCCAAGCAAATCAGCATTAATCATCGCTGCCATCTCTTTGTCCGGAACTGACCATGCTTCCTTTAATCGCTTGCGATGAGCAGATGGCTTTTCTGGAAGAGATTTACGTAAAGTTTCTATCCATTCAGCGCTTGGCGCCACTGGCACCAAGTCAGGATCTTGGAAATAGCGATAATCCTCAGCTTGTTCTTTTGAGCGACCACTTCTGGTGGTGCCGGTATCTTCTTGGAAATGACGAGTCTCTTGTTTAACTTTTTCGCCTTTTTCTAAGAGCTCTGCGTGGCGAATCATTTCACCACGAATTGCCCTTTCAACTGAACGAAGAGAGTTAACGTTCTTAGTTTCTGAACGAGTACCTAAAGTATCTGAATCAATTAATCGTAATGAAACGTTGGCATCGCAACGAAGTGATCCTTGTTCCATTTTTACATCGGAAACACCGATGCTTCGCAAGATATCGCGAAGTTCTGCCACATATGCCTTTGCAACTTCTGGGCCATATTTACCGGTGCCAGGAATAATCTTGGTGACAATTTCAATTAAAGGAATACCAGCGCGGTTGTAATCAAGTAATGAGTAATCCGCTCCGTGAATTCGGCCAGTAGCGCCACCCATATGTAAAGACTTACCGGTGTCCTCTTCCATGTGTACGCGTTCGATTTCAATTCGAAATGACTTAGGACCTTCATCAGTTTCGATATCAACATCTAAATATCCATCAAAGCAGATTGGTTCGTCGTATTGGGAGGTCTGATAATTCTTTGGCATATCAGGGTAAAAGTAATTCTTACGAGCAAAACGACTAAAAGGCGCGACTTGGCAATTGAGAGCTAATCCAATCTTGATAGCGGATTCAATTGCGGTTTCGTTGACTACCGGAAGTGATCCTGGTAGACCTAAACATACTGGGCAAGTTTGGGTATTTGGTTCGGCGCCGAAAACAGTTGCGCAGCCGCAGAACATCTTTGAATTTGTATTTAA
>JBEAMP010000017.1:0-5552 GCA_041165905.1 Actinomycetota bacterium | reverse complement strand
GGCCTTTATCTTTCTCATTTAGAGTAGTAATCGAGGAATTGACCGAAGTTTCATTTAGATTTGCAAATGGCATTGGGAAAGGCAAAGTGACCATAGCTTTGGTCTCTAAATGCACAACATCGTAAACACAGTCAAACATGGTTATTTCAATATTCTTAATTTGAATAGTCTTCATATTGCTAGTTGTGTTCATCCAAGTATTTAACTCGTTATTAACTTCAAGCCAACCTGCGTCGCAATCTATTGGAATCCGATTCTCTGCATAATTTTCATTGCCGGCTAACATATAGATTGATTTAAGTGCAGTGTGTTTACCATTGTAATAAGCAGCTTCATCTAAATTTTGTACAGCCCGCATTGCCGCGGCTTCCGTAGCTTGATCTAGAGTTCTTTTAGCATTAGCAACAACCGAAATATCTGTAACAACCATAAGTGCAGTTAAAGCTGCAATAAATAATCCAATAATTAATACAGAGAGTGAACCGCTCTGACATTTATGAAATCTCTTTAAGCGGAAAATTAATGATGAAATGATTGCTATTTTCATGGAACTGGAAGCAACTCGGTAACAAAGTCTGCAGCAAGATCTATCGCATCCTTTAGATCCATATCGATTTTTAGACTTGGTTGTAGTCCATGGCCATTACCATTCCATTGCCAAGGTGAAATAAATTCCTCTGCTTTCGCAGTTACAAAACGCGCTTCACTTGGGAGCTTCATTTTTAGAGTCGCTCTGATACGGCCACCAGGTGAAATACAAGGTGTTTCAGAGCATTCGAAATTTAAATCTAGATTTGAAATCTCTTCAATGCTAAGTCCTTCAGCCTTTCCACCAACGTTTAATACTTGCCAAGCTCGATTTGGTGCTACTTCGTTATTTGGCGAAGTTACATATGCGCGTAGGGATTCTCGGACTAATGTCCGTGCGATTAACTCGGAATTGCTCAAAGTTGCAAAGTGATTCAAGAAGATCAAAATCGGCAGAAATAGTGGGATTGCTAATAGAACAAACTCGACTGAAGCGCTACCAGATTCAGATTCATATAGATATCTAAACCATTCACGCAGATCTCTAGCAGAGCGCATATCCTCCCCAGCACTCTTCTGATTCTTCAATTACGGCTGTACCTACAGTACGAATTTTTCGTCCACCCATAAGTGAGCTAATTCCAGGGAAAATCTGGGGCAGCTCTCGTTCGACATTAACAATTACCAAGCGCAGTTTTTCAAAAGGGCTACCTGAAGCAAGTTTCACCTCATTATCTGTTGAATTTATCTTCTGCCAAACCGCCTGCGTACTTGCTTGATTCTGCGCAAGAGTCATATCTACATTCCGAAAATTAACGGTTGCGATCAGTTGTAATGTCGCTAGGAACAGCGAGATAAGTGGAATCAATACGAGCGCACTCTCAACATTTCCATCTTCGGAATGTAGATATTTAAGCAATTTGCTCATCATTAAATAATTCAGAACTATTTGACGCTATTCATAGCATTAAGTGAGTTATTGAGTATTCCTGTTAAATTCGGTTTCGCGATAGCCCAAATAGCAGTTACTAACCCTGTGGTCATTAAAACGACTAAAACCCAGCCAGGAACATCGCCGCGTTCGTCACGTACTAGAGTTTGAAAACGATCTCTAATTTCTACCCCGCTTCGAATAGCAATAACTTCAGCTTTTTCGATTAAGTTGTCTACAAATCCGTGCTTTCCTGCTGGATGTGCAGCTATTGCTGATTGCAGCGCTTCTTCACGTGTTGGGTATGTTGGAAAACCCCAGTTTTCGAAATTTGAATCTTCATCATAAATAACTTGTTCTACTTGAGACATTTTTATCTTCTTTCCCTTGATTTTTGGTTTCTTCTTGCTTTTTCATCATATTTAGTTTTAAGCGAGCATCTTCGCTAGCTAGTCACCTCTGTCTAACTAGCGAAGAAGCTCAATTGGTTTATGGATGGCCAAAGTGCAAAAAGCACTGAAATTGGCAGAATCAAAAAGACAATTGGAATCATCATTGATGTTTCTGCTTTGCCTGCTTTATTCATAACCAAATTTCGTTGATTTATTCGCGCCTCTGCTACATGTCGATGTAGCACTTCGACAATTGGGGCTCCGCGAACCAATGCCATTACCAATGCATCAATAAATCTTCGAATTGATGCAGATTTCAGATTTCGGCCCATTTCATCTAGAGCTTCATGAAAAGGTCTGCCTAACCGAACTTGTTGAACAACTTTTGCAAATTCTTCAGCTAAATAAGCATCTGACCGATCTGCAATTCTGGCAAACGCACTTATAGGAGTTTCAGCAGCTGCAATTGCTAAAGTCAACATCTCTACAACTGCAGGGAATTCGGATTCAATAATCGTGCGCCGCGCTTTGACTAATGAACTTAAGTGGCGGTCATAAATTAGGTATGCACCAATTCCCATAAATAACGAAAAACTGATGGCCTGCAATAAATTAATTAGCATCAAAAAAAGGGCGAAAAAGGGAAGCAATGCAGCGCCACATGCGACTATTAATTGGCGATAGCGAAATTCTCCATATGACTCATTGCTTGCCTGACCTATTTCGTCTAATCGAAGTTGAACTTCGCTCTTATCTGATTGTTTTTTGACGACTTCTATTAACTGCACTCTTGCATTCGCGTAAGTTTTTTTAAAGAACGCTTGGTTATTTCGATTATCGGAATAAAGCATTGCAAATCCCGTTAATGCAAGTGTGATTGGAGCAACTACCTGAATCCAGAACATCGCTAACCTTTAAATACTCTTGGAGTAGCTGGTAATTTCGAGATTTTCGCCATCCACAAATAAGCTACAAATGTCATTGCTACACCACTCATTAGGATTATTAACCCCGTTGGACTTGCAAATGCATTAGCGGTGCCGGATTGCGTGCCAATCATTAGCAATAGAAGCCACGGGGCGGCGGCTGAGATATGTGCAGAGTTTTTGATCCACCCATGCTTAATAGCGATCTCTTTATTAAGTATTAAATCTTCACGTTGAAAGGAACCTAAAGTACGTAAAGTATTTAATAGCTCGCCGCCGCCCAAAGTTTTAGAAAGTAATAAGGCTTCAAAAATCTGATCACTACCAGGATGAGCAAATTTATTCCTTAATATATTAATTGCATTATTGAATTCAATTCCTTTTTTTAGCTCATAATTGAAATTTGCAAAATCCTCTCTAACAATCTCAGGACCACGATTTGAAAGTTCAGAAAGTGCCTCTGAAATAGATAATCCCGAGTAAAGCCCAGCAACCAAATGATCAATAACTTCTGGCCATATTTGAGAGAGCTGAACATGTCTATTTACTTCTTTTTGTTTTAGAAACTGTTTGGCAGCAAATCCCGATAAAGTTGCAAAAGCAATCCCAATAAAAATTGAAGAGGTAATTGCGCTTGCCGTCAAAAATGAGAGTGAAGCAATAAGCAGAGCTGTAGTCTGTTTACTTAATTTTGGGTTGCTTAATTTAGTTCTGGAATCCAAGGCCTTTTTCATATTCTCTTCCATTCCATTTAAATGAGTTTTCAACTTCAACTCTCTCGTTCTCAACTCGGCCGGTAATCCTTGAAATTTCAGATATTCGGCGTTTCCCATCCTTGCCCAGGGTTACGTGAATAATTAAGTCGATTGCTGAGGCAACAGTTGGTGCTACGAATTTCATCGAAATATTTTCACCAGCTAATAAAGGTAAAGTTTGCAATTTCATTACCGCATCTCGAGCAGAATTGGCGTGAATAGTTCCCATTCCTGGTAATCCTGAATTCAAAGCAATTAGCAGATCTAGTGCTTCAGCTTCGCGTACCTCACCAACAATGATCCTTTGTGGTCTCATACGAAGAGATTCTTTAATTAGTCTGCGAAGTGGAATGTCACCTTCTCCTTGGATATTTGCACCTCGGGTCTGCATCGCAATTACATCCGGCAAGACTGGTTTTAATTCAAAGACTTCTTCAACGGTTATGACTCGTTCATTTGTCGGAATAGCTGAAACTAATGCGTTTAACATTGTGGTTTTGCCAGCTTGTGTGCCACCACTGACCAGAATATTGCTGCCTAATGAAACTTCTTCCTGAAGAAATTCAGATATTTCTGGTGTCATTACTCCTAACTTTGCTAAATCCGTTAGTTCTAAATGTCTCATCAGGTGCTTACGAATATTTACCGCCCAATGTGCCGCTGTAATTTCAGGGATTGCTACATGTAAGCGAGATCCATCAGGAAGTCTGGCATCGACAAATGGTTGTGATAAATCTAAACGGCGACCACTCCACATGAGTGCCCGTTCAATAATGTTTCTTACTTCATCATCGGTTAACAGGAGATTTGTTAACTCACTTCTTCCATTGCGAGCAACAAATACACGCTCGGGAGTGTTAATCCAAATCTCTTCAATGGACTGATCATTTATGAAAGAGAAGAGAGGTCCATAAGTGACCGCAATATCCATATCACTGCTAACCGACGACATGTGTCGGACATTAGAGCTTTATTGTTTATAATTTCTTTGAGCTTTGAATAATCTGTGGATTGTCCAGCTCATCTAGTACTTGTTCTAGTCCTTTGGTGCCATCTGAAAGCGCCCAAGAATATTGAAATTCTCGTTTCTCTACATTTCTAATACGTTCAATCAAGCTGGCAAAAGCAGCTGGTATGTCAGCATCAAATCTCATCAGAACTGCAAATTCATATTTTGCCAACCGTGAAATTAAGTCATGTTGGCGAATTGCGAGTTCTAATTCGTTCGCAAAGTAGAGTAATTGATCTAAAGACGTCTGCTCTTTTAAAAAGAATTTAACCACGCCAACTAAATTACCTTCACGCTTTGCGAAAGATAATTCGCGCTTCAAGGCATCATAAAAAACTGGTGCCGCGTAATGATGGGTTAATACATCATGATAACAATCAAAAGTTTTAGGTGTTTCCACGGGTAGACTTCGCTCCATGATTAATTTTCAATCACGAGCTTGGCGCTCGACTATCGCGGCTGCCCTACTTTTATTTGAAGCGCTTGTGGTGTTATCCCTAGATATCTACTTAATCATCCAGAATTTCATCGCAGATAACATTGATGATCGCCATGCGCTGCTTGGAGAAATCATCTATGCAACAGGTGGAGCTGTAGTGCTCTTCTTATTGGCATGGGGATTTTATAAAGAGAAGAGAGCTCAAAGATCTCCCGCTATTTTGCTCAATTTAATTTTTATTGGCGTATCAAGTTATATGTTGAGTGAAGGTTTGATGATTTTGGGAATAGTAACTTTCGTAATCTCAGCAGCGACTGTCGCAATGGCAGTTTCGGTAATTCCGGAAAAGAAGTAACACGCACCACATTTTTATAAATAACCTGTGACCTTTCGGAGCGCTGACTCCAAGAAAGCGCTCAAATAACGGTCATTTCTTAAGATTCCGGTTTCATGTCACCGCATTAGTTAAGTAATATCTACCCGTGACCAACGGCGATCTCGGAGCCAACGAATGGCTCGTAGACGAGATGTTCGAGGCGTATCAAAAAGATCCTAATTCAGTTGATCCAGCT
>JBEAMP010000016.1:0-6153 GCA_041165905.1 Actinomycetota bacterium | reverse complement strand
TCTTGTCAGCTTCTGCAGCCATCTCTTCATATCGAGCAAGACGGGCTTTAGATTTCGCTTGGCGGCCCTTTGCATTTTGGCGAACCCATTCAAGTTCATCGGCTAATCGCTTCGCGCGCTTAGCATCTTTCTGGCCTTCAATCTTTAAACGCGTTGCTTTGGTATCTAAATAAGTTGAGTAATTGCCTTCATATGGATAGGCGCGACCACGGTCTAATTCAAGAATCCATTGTGCGACATTGTCTAAGAAGTAACGATCGTGGGTAATTGCCACAACTGTGCCCGGGTACTTAGATAAATGTTGTTCGAGCCAAAGTACTGATTCGGCATCTAAGTGGTTGGTTGGCTCATCAAGAAGTAAAAGATCTGGTTGCTGCAAAAGTAATTTACAAAGAGCAACGCGGCGACGTTCTCCGCCAGATAATACTTTTACATCGGCATCAGCTGGTGGGCATCGAAGCGCATCCATAGCCTGTTCTAATTGTGAATCTAAATCCCAAGCATTACGGTGATCAAGTTGCTCTTGAAGATTACCCATCTCTGTTAACAATTTGTCATAGTCTGCATCAGGGTTTGCCATCTCTGCGCTAATATCATTAAAACGATTTAGCATCGCAATAGTTTCGGCAACACCTTCCTGAACATTCTCTAAAACATTCTTCTCTTCATTTAATGGTGGTTCTTGCAGCAAGATCCCGACGGTGTAACCAGGGGTAAGAAAAGCTTCACCATTTGATGGTTGCTGCAATCCAGCCATAATTTGTAGAACAGTTGATTTACCTGCACCGTTTGGGCCAACCACACCGATCTTTGCGCCTGGCAAAAACATCAATGTGACATCATCAAGAATTACCTTGTCGCCATGCGCCTTGCGCGTCTTTTTCATCGTATAAATGAACTCAGCCATAAGTGGAAACCTTAATGTATATAGTCGGTAGAATTAGCATTGAACAAATCACAAGCGCCTATAGCTCAGTCGGATAGAGCGCGGGACTTCTAAGCCCGGCGTCGCAGGTTCGATTCCTGCTAGGCGCACATAAGAAAAACCCAGTGCCGAGCGGCACTGGGTTTTTCACTTCCCGAGATTTTTCTGAATTAGCCCTTGTTCATCTTTGCAATCTGAGAATTTGCTTTTGCCAAGAAGGTGCCGGCAACAACTACGTATCCAAGCTTTGGATTTACTGCTGAGCAATCAGATGAAAGAATGTACTTAGCAAGGGCCTCTACTGCATCACCCTTTTCCTTTGATGAATACTTAGTTTCAACCAACATGTAAGAGATGATTCCAAGAGTGTAAGCACCCTTCACATCGGTCTTATAGTTGTATGAAACGATTCCGTTGGCATCTTGATTAGCTTCGCCCAAGAATGCTGAAACAGCAGCTGAATCTGGATATGTAAATTGACCAGACGCGTTGCCTACGTATGCAGCGCGTAGGCCATAAGCATCGCCCCAGTTCTTCTCAGCATAAGTAATTGAGTATGGAGTCTTCTTCGCCAATGTTGCGATTCCCTGTGATTGGTTTGCGCCAACAATGCGACCGATGTTCTTCGCATCATTAATATTTCCTGGGAATGCAGTAGTGAATGCATCGTTTGCTGGCTTGGTCCATACAGTTGGAGCCACGCCATTTAACCACTTAGTGAAGTTATTTGAAGTGCCAGATCCGTCAGCGCGGAAAATAACCTTAATTGGCTGATTTGGAAGTGTGTAGTAAATATTCTTAGTGCGTGAAGTAAGAACAATTGGATTGCCTGATTTGTCCTTAGCAACGTTTCCGGCTGCATCTTTCTTGTAAACAGTTGTTGTTACAGAGCGATTATTGTCAGCAACAATTTCTGGATCATTCCACTTAGTAATTTCACCGGCGAAAATCTTTGCGACAGTTTCAGCGGAGAGATAAATATCTTTCTTTGCAGGAAGATTTACTAGAACGGCAATCGGCGCTGCAATGATTGGAGCATGGAATACGGTTGATCGCTTAGTTGATGCGGTATGTGCAGAGTCTGAGAACCAGAAATCACCAATCTGTGCATCAGAATTTTTCTTACCGGTACCTGAACCAGTTGAGGTATAAACATATGAATGTCCGGTCTTTTTCGCGAAACCAGCTTTGCAAGCCTGTAATAGTGGATCGACGAAAGAAGCACCAGAACCTGCTAAATCAACGGCATGAGCAGGTTGCGCTACTGACAGCACCATAACTGCTGCAAGGCCCACAGCCTTAATTTTTGAAGAGAACTTCATTCTTAACCTTTCATATTGTGGTCTAGTGAACACGCTACGAAAGTTATATTTTCAAAATAACTGAACTGAAATTCGAGGTAAACAACGCTCGCCTCGAAAGTGAACATTTGGTGTTAGCCGAAGCGGCCAGTTACGTAATCTTCAGTGCGCTTATCTAGCGGAGAGGAGAAAATCTTGCCCGTCTCCCCTGTCTCGACCATGATTCCAGGGCCACCATCAGATAGAAAGAAAGCGGTGTAATCAGATACGCGGGCAGCTTGCTGCATATTGTGGGTCACGATGACAATCGTCATTGAATCTGAAAGCTCGGCAATTGTGTCTTCAATTCGAAGCGTTGATCCTGGATCAAGAGCAGAGCATGGCTCGTCCATTAGAAGTACTTCAGGCTCCACCGCCAAAGCTCGTGCGATGCATAGACGTTGCTGCTGACCGCCTGAAAGTGATCCACCATGTTCGCCAAGGCGATCCTTAACTTCATTCCAAAGTCCAGCGCGAATTAAACAAGATTCAAGCAATTCATCGGTATTACTCTTTTTCAATTGCGCTAATTTCAAACCTGACAGCACGTTTTCACCAATTGTCATTGAAGGAAATGGATTTGGCTTTTGAAAAACCATTCCAACTTTTAACCTAATTTTTGTGACATCTGTACCTGGTGCATAAATATCTTCCCCATCAAGCATCACCTGACCTGCCATCGCAGCGGTGGGAATAAATTCATGCATGCGATTTAGAGTTCTGATAAATGTCGATTTTCCACATCCGGAAGGGCCAATCAGAGCCGTTACAGATCCTGACGGGAAAGTTAAATTGACATCAGATAAAACATGTTTGGCGCCAAACCATGCATGTACGCCAATTGCCTCCATGTCCGTAGCAATTGCCTGGTTGTTGTGAACTCGCTCAGCTCGCTTCTTTGCGATATCAGCTAATGTGCTTTGACCCTGCATTTGCATCTCCTTAATTTGACTTGCTTCTGCTCAAATAACGAGCTAATCCAAATAAAATAAAAATAAATATCAATAAAACCAACATGCCGCCCCATGCTCGAGCAAAAGCTTCCTCAGTTCCACCAGTTAAGAAAGCTTTCCAGATGTAATATGGAAGAGAGCCCATAGCGCCACTTGTCGGATTTAAATTAAGTGAATCTCCGCCGCCTGAAACCAATAGCAAAGGCGCCGTCTCACCGATGATACGCGCGACGCCCAGAATTATGGCTGTAATTAACCCACTCTTAGCAGCTGGCAAGACTACAGATGAAACTGTCTTCCATTGCGTTGAACCAAGTGCAACACCAGCTTCTCGCAAATCGTTAGGAATCAAAAGCAACATTTCTTCCGCTGTTCTTGCAATTGTCGGAATCATGAGAATCGAAAGCGCAAATGAACCCATCAAACCTGATAACTCTTTGGTCACCGGGTATACCAAACTTGAGAGGATAAATAGTCCGGCCACAATTGAAGGCACGCCACTCATCGCTTGGACTAAGAATCTGATAGGTCTTGAGAATTTTCCTTTTATTTCAGTCAAATAGAGAGCGGTCAATACGCCTATTGGAAAACTTATTATTAGCGCACCACCGACCATAATTACGGTTCCGACGAGCGCATGGAGCAATCCACCTTGCGCAATTGGATCGTTTACTGATGCTAAGGCCATATCTTTAAACAGCAGACCAAAATGCAGACCTTTATATCCTTTTATCGCAACAGTTGTAACAATGCTAATGATTGGAATTAGTGTGAGCGAAATTCCTAAAAGCGTAAATCCTTTCAGTAAAGCGTCCTTAGCGGCAGGTGCACCTTCTCTACGGTAATTATGAATAACGAAAATTACCTGCACTGCTAAGAAAAAACTTATGGCGAACCCAGCTTTGCCACTGAAGAAAGTAAATTTGACTAGTAGCCCAGAGACTAAACTTGCCAGACCAAATAGCAAATAATTTATTTGTTTATCTTTGCGAGTTGGTTCCCAAGGTTTAATAGGTGTAGGAATATTAACTGTATTCATCGACCTTTTCCGCCAAATCTTGATACTAGAAGATCCGCCACCGCATTAACCACAAGTGTCAGTAAGAAAAGAATTAGTCCTGCTGCCATCAACGCATCTACTTCATATGGACCAGCTTCGCCAAACTTAAGAAGAATTAGAGATGCCACATTGCCACCTGCGCCAAATAAGACTTGCCAATTAATTTGATAAACAATATTCAGCACTGTATAAACGGCGACCGTCTCTCCCATTGCTCTACCTAGCCCCAACATTGCGCCGCCAATGACACCACCGCGTCCGTATGGGATAACTACTGCTTTAATCATTGCAAACTTTGACGCGCCAAGAGCATACGCAGCTTGGATTCGATCCAGTGGGGTTTGAGAAAAAACTTCTCTGGAAATTGAAGTGACAATTGGAATAATCATGATTGCTAAAACTAAGCCTGCAATAAATGGAGAACGCTCAAAAATCGGTGCCGGCACATCAAAGATTGGTATGAATCCAAAATATTTATTTATCCATTTTGCCCAATATTCAGCCGAACTCATAAATACAAAAAAGCCCCAAAAACCAAATAGCAAAGATGGAAATGCTGCCATTAAATCAATGAGCGAAATTAAAAATGCTCGAATTTTTCCTTTTGCATAAAATGTCAAATAAATAGCGCTTAAAACTGAAATTGGAACACCGATAATCACAGCGATTAAAGCACATAAAAATGTGCCTATTAACATCGCTCCAATACCAAATTTCTTCTGACTTATATTTCCATTCTCATCAGTAATAACTTCCCAGCTAGATTGAGTGATGAATTTAAATTTCTCTTCTTGGAGAATGTGAACACCTTTGAGTGATAAAAAGAATGCAATCAAACCTAAAATAACCAAAGATGCCATTCCGCCAAATGTGACGACTGCACGAAAAACTTGATCTGAACGTCTTGGCTGAGTGGTAATTTCGCGAGGGGTTGGTCGCGAGTAATTGCCTGAGATTGGAGAGTTCGCCGAAGTCACGACCCGTATCCTGCGGTACTTAGATGAGTTCAAACCAATTCCAAGGTGAACGGAGGGTTAACTAGATATGAACTTACTAGCTAGATTTTTAGGTGGGATGTTCTACCCTTACGCCATATGAGCAATGGCAATGCGAGCGCGTCTCCGAATCTAGTCTGGGTCGATTGCGAAATGACCGGCCTCGACACCAAAAACGATGTCTTGGTTGAAATCGCTGTCCTGGTTACCGACTCTGATTTAAACAACATCGGCGAAGGCGTCGATTTAGTCATCAAAGCTACCCCCGAGCAAATCTCAGGCATGAACGAGTTCGTCACCAAGATGCATACCGATTCGGGATTGATCGATGAAATTCCAAATGGAGTTTCAGTTTCAGATGCCGAAAATACAATCTTGAAATATCTTGAAAGCTCTGGTGTAGTGGCAGGTAAATCTCCAATTGCTGGAAATTCGGTTTATGTAGACCGTATCTTTATCGCGCGCGATATGCCAAAGCTTGCCGAACATCTTCATTATCGAACCATTGATGTCTCATCGATTAAGGAACTTACCCGCCGGTGGTATCCAAAGGTTTACTTCAACGCACCTGCAAAGACTGGAAATCACCGCGCGCTTGGAGATATTAAGGATTCAATTGCAGAGTTATCGTTCTATAGAAAGACTGTTTTTGTAGATCAGCCAGGGCCGCAGAGCGCCGATATCAAGCAGATTGCCGCAACATTTAACGGGGATACCGCTAGCGAATAAGGCTGATAAACTACGCCCGTCCGAAATACGACATGGTGGATGTAGCTCAGCTGGTAGAGCATCCGGTTGTGGTCCGGAATGTCGCGGGTTCGAGCCCCGTCATTCACCCCAAGTTTTTATTTTTCTCTTTAAACTTTAACTAAGGAAGTTT
>JBEAMP010000015.1:0-4754 GCA_041165905.1 Actinomycetota bacterium | reverse complement strand
CAGATTCCTCTACTGATTTATAAGCGGCGCAATGGATAACTAATTCAGAATCCTTTAATGCGCTCAAAACCTTTTCAGAATTATTTAATGAGGCATTTATGAAATCCACATTTAATGAATCTATTCTTTTCGTATTGCTATTTGTTAAATCATCTAGAACTTTGACTGAAGCTCCATTATCTAGAAAAACTTTAGCTATATGTGAACCTATATAGCCAGCCCCTCCTGTAATTAAGATTTTCATTACTTTAAGAAATCATTCACGACGATGGTCTGGTTGCGTCCTGGCCCGACACCGATTGCAGACATTGGAGCACCGCTTATTTTCTCAAGATATTTCACATACTTCTGAGCATTGATTGGTAGATCTTCAAACTTCTTGCAATTTGAAATATCTTCTTTCCAACCATCTAAATATTCATATATCGGTTTTGCATGATGGAAATCAGATTGAGATGCTGGAACTTCTTCGACACGTTTGCCATCTACTTCATAGGCAACGCAAACTGGAATTTTCTCCCAGCCAGTTAGAACATCTAGTTTTGTTAAGAAGAAATCAGTTAAACCATTTACACGGGTTGCATAACGTGCAATTGGCGCATCAAACCAACCACAACGGCGATTACGTCCGGTAGTTACGCCAACTTCTCCGCCTATACGACGTAGCGCTTCTCCATCTTCATCAAAAAGTTCTGTTGGAAATGGTCCGCTACCAACGCGAGTTGTGTAAGCCTTCAAAATACCGATTACACGATCAATCTTGGTCGGGCCAATTCCAGAACCTGTACATGCACCGCCTGATGTTGGATTAGATGAAGTTACATACGGATATGTACCATGATCGACGTCTAGCAATGTTCCTTGTGAACCTTCTAAAAGTACGGTCTTGCCCTCTTCTAAAGCCTTATTTAAGAGTAGTGCAGTATCTGCAACATATGGTCGCAAAATCTCTGCATAATTTAAATATTCTGCAAGAACATCATCAACATTAATGTTGTTTCGATTAAATACTTTAACCAAAACTTGGTTCTTATCGCGAAGAGCAGCTTCTAGTTTCTGGCGCAAAATTGAAGGATCAAATAAATCTTGCACCCGAATACCAATGCGATTTATTTTGTCAGCATATGCTGGACCAATTCCGCGACCAGTTGTGCCAATCTTTGCCTTTCCTAAGAAGCGCTCAGTTACTTTATCAATCGTACGATGATAAGGAGTAATCAAATGAGCATTTAGAGAAATGGTTAGCTTTGATGTATCAATTCCGCGTTCGTTAAGCCCTTTAATTTCTTCAAGTAAAACTGCTGGGTCAATAACTACGCCATTACCAATTACTGGAACGCAATTAGAAGAGAGAATTCCGGAAGGTAGTAGGTGAAGTGCATACTTTTGATCACCAATTACAACGGTATGGCCTGCATTATTTCCACCTTGATATCGGACTACGTAATCAACGCGATCACCGAGAAGATCGGTTGCTTTACCTTTTCCTTCGTCGCCCCATTGCGCGCCGAGTAGAACTAATGCAGGCATCTAACGTTTATTTCTTTAAAGAAGTTCCGGTTGAGCGAAGATCTTCGCAAGCATGAACAACACGAGCGGCCATGCCAGCTTCAGCTGATTTGCCCCATGCGCGTGGGTCATAAGTCTTCTTATTTCCGACTTCTCCATCAATCTTTAATACGCCGTCGTAGTTCTTAAGCATGTGATCAACAACTGGGCGAGTAAATGCATATTGAGTATCAGTATCAATATTCATTTTAATTACGCCGTAATCAAGGGCTTCACGAATCTCTGAAAGCAGTGAACCTGAACCTCCGTGGAAGACCAAATCCATTGGCTTTGAACCAGCTGCAAGACCAAGTTGCTTTGCAACTGCATCTTGAAGTGTCTGAAGAATCTTTGGCTGCAATACAACGTTACCTGGCTTATAAACACCATGAACGTTTCCGAAAGTCGCTGCCACCATGTAACGACCGCGTTCGCCAGAACCAAGAGTCTTGATTGTGTGCAGCGCATCCTCTGGAGTTGAGTAAAGCTTTGCATCATGCTTTGCCTCAACGCCATCTTCTTCTCCACCGACAACGCCGATTTCGATTTCAAGAATTGTCTTTGCTGCAACGCACTTATCAATTAGTTCGTCCGCAATCTTCATGTTTTCGTTCATATCAACAGCTGAGCCATCCCACATATGTGAATTAAATAGTGGCTTCTGTCCTGACTTAATGCGCTCTGCACCAACTGCAAGTAGTGGACGCATGAATGTGTCTAATTTTTCTACTGGGCAATGATCTGTGTGAAGCGCGATATTTACGTTGTAATTCTTCGCTGCAACATGTGCAAACTCTGCAAGTGCAACTGCACCATCTACTGCATTCTTAACTGTTGAACCTGATGCGTATTCCGCTCCGCCCCAAGAGAATTGAATAATTCCATCTGACTCTGCCTCTGCGAAGCCACGTAGCGCTGCGATTAGAGTTTGTGATGATGAGACGTTAATTGCTGGATATGCGAATGCGCCCTTCTTAGCGCGATCGAGCATCTCTGCATAAATTTCAGGGGTTGCAATTGCCATTTTTGCTCCTCGGTAGATTCGTAATTCTCTGCCGAACGCGCCTTTGAGTCGACTGGAGGCTTACGGCTAATCCAACCATCTTGGCCTCTCAAATTAAAATCGCCGCCCCTGGCCCTTGGCCAGAAAGCGGCGATTTATGCTGATTTAGCCCAGCGCTGCCGATAACTTGGCTAGCGCCGCCATCAGCAGCTTGACGTTTGATGCTGATGAGAAGAACTTCATCAATAACGCGATAAATGAAGCGAGCATTTTCTACATTTCTACCTTTCTATCTGAATGGTCTATACCTCGCAATCTTCGCCTTTATTAATTGCTAAATTCTCAAAGAATTTCATTGCTGTGGATATCAGTGGCTAGTAATCTCATATCTCATGTCACAGGATCAAGTAGAGAATCTCTTAAGTGAAGATCGCACATTCTCGCCCACAGCCGAATTTGCTGCGCAAGCAAATATCAAAGAATCAGAGTATGCGCTCGCTGATGCAGATCGAATTGGTTTCTGGGAATCGAAAGCTGAATATCTCAAGTGGGATAAACGTTGGCACACTGTTTTGGATTGGCAAGTACCATTTTCAAAATGGTTCGTTGATGGAAAATTAAATGCCTCTGTTAATTGCCTAGATAGACATATTGAAGAAGGCCGTGGTGATCGCGTTGCATTTTATTTTGAAGGTGAACCTGGCGATACTCGTACCATCACATACGCAGATTTATTGAAAGAGGTTAAGAAAGCTGCTAATGCATTAACTGAAATTGGAATTAAAGCTGGAGATCGCGTAGCTATTTATATGCCGATGATTCCAGAAGCAGCAGTTGCCATGCTCGCTTGCGCAAGAGTTGGTGCTGCACATTCCGTTGTATTTGGTGGTTTTAGTGCAGAAGCTTTAATTTCAAGAATTAATGATGCAGACGCCCGTTTAGTTATTACCGCAGATGGTGGGTACCGAAAAGGTGCTGCCTTTGCATTAAAACCCGCCGTAGATGAAGCGCTAAGTGGGCAGCACAACGTCAAAAATGTTTTAGTAGTAAAAAGAACTGGGCAAGAAGTTGCATGGAGCGACCGCGATATATGGTGGCATGAAATTGTTGACCGCCAACCAGAGGAACATATTGCAGAAAGCTTTGATTCGGAGCATCCGCTATTTATTCTTTACACCAGCGGTACTACCGCTAAACCAAAGGGTATTTTCCATACTACCGGCGGTTATTTAACTCAAGCTTCTTACACACATCGTGCAGTCTTTGATCTAAAACCAGAGAGCGATATTTACTGGTGCACCGCAGATGTTGGCTGGATTACTGGCCATTCATATGTTGTTTATGGCCCGCTAATTAATGGTGCAACCCAAGTTATGTACGAAGGTACACCTGATACACCACATAAAGGGCGCATGTTTGAAATTATCGAGAAATATAAAGTAACTATTCTCTATACCGCGCCGACTCTTATTCGTACTTGGATGAAATGGGGCGATGAGTTTCCAAATAAATTTAATTTAAAATCTTTGCGCTTGCTTGGATCCGTTGGCGAACCAATTAATCCTGAAGCATGGATGTGGTACCGCGAAATAATTGGCGGAAATCGTTGCCCAATTGTGGATACTTGGTGGCAGACTGAAACTGGTGCAATCATGATTTCACCATTACCAGGAGTTACTGCAACTAAGCCAGGTTCGGCAATGCGACCACTGCCAGGAATAAGTGCAAAGGTTGTTGACGATTCTGCGCATGAGGTGGGTAAGGGCCACGGTGGTTATTTAATTTTAGATAAACCTTGGCCTTCTATGTTGCGCGGAGTTTGGGGCGAACCTGAGCGTTACAAAGAAACTTATTGGTCAAAGTATGAGGGAATATATTTTGCAGGCGATGGCGCAAAATTGGATTCTGATGGTGCCTATTGGCTATTAGGTCGCGTCGATGATGTAATGAATGTATCAGGACATCGAATTTCAACTACTGAAGTCGAATCTGCACTTGTTTCACACGAAGAAGTTGCAGAGGCTGCCGTAGTTGGCGCAAATGATGCAACCACCGGCCAAGCAATCGTGGCATTCGTAATTCTGCGCGGCGGTATCGACCATACAAAAGGTGAAGCTTTGATCTCTGCCTTAAAGGCGCATGTAGTTAAAGAGATAGGTGCAATTGCACGCCCACGTCAGATTCTGGTGGTCAATGAATTACC
>JBEAMP010000014.1:0-4331 GCA_041165905.1 Actinomycetota bacterium | reverse complement strand
CTGGAACTCCCGCAACTTCTTCTACGATCTCTTTTAATCCAGCAAGTACATCTGCTTCGTTTAGTGCCATTGATATTTCTCTTTTCGTTTTAATATAGATAGAACGCGTCGCTGCGTTTATTTTTCAAGTAGAACAGGAAGATATTGTGCAGGGTAATGGGCGTTACTTTCGAGTAATAAGGCTTAAATTGCAGGTAATCAAGGCAATTTTACGACTTGAGCCGCATATGCGAGACCTGCGCCATAGCCAATAATCAACGCAAGCTCACCGTGTAATTCCGGGTGGGATTGTAAAAGCGCATCCATAGCAAGAGGTATTGAAGCAGCAGAAGTATTGCCGTTAGTGCGAATATCATCTGCAATAAGAATATCTGCAGATAGTTTCATATCTTTAGCCATTGATTCGATAATTCGTAAGTTGGCTTGATGTGGAACAAAAGCTTTCAGATCAGATGGCTTGATTCCAGCCAATTCAATTGCTTGGCTACCTACTTTACTTACTGAGAATACCGCCCAACGAAAAACTTTTTGGCCTTCTTGAACAATATCTGGCCATGCAATTGAACTTGCGGGTGCATCATTATTTTTGAAATCTAACCATGAAGACATAGTGATTGCATCGCGTTGATCTGAATCCGAACCCCAAGCAGTAGGGCCTATACCTTGTTCGGCTGATTGACCAACTACAACTGCACCTGCGCCATCAGCAAAAATAAAGGCTGTTGCGCGATCTGTTGGATTGGTGAAATCACTCAATTTTTCTGAGCCAATAACTAAAACATTTTTTGCAGTTCCGCCGCGAACCAAATCATTTGCTAGTCCGATTCCGTAAGTAAAACCTGCGCATGCTGCTGATAAATCAAAGGCAGCCGCTTTGTACGCGCCAATATTTGAAGCTATGCCTGAAGCGCCACTTGGGGTCTGATGTGGGTAAGTTATAGAAGCCAAAATAGCTACATCTATCTGCTCTGCACTTATTCCAGCTCTTTCTAATGCTTGTTTTGCTGCAACAGTTCCCATTTCTACTACTGAAATATTGTTTTCAGCAAAGCGTCTACTTTCAATTCCTGTACGTTGCTGAATCCACTCATCGGTTGAATCGATTTTATCTACGATTGCAGAGTTAGGAACAAGATTTGTGGCACGATAAATTCCGACTGCAAGAATTGATGCGTTACCGCCAACTTTTGACTTTATCATGCACCACCATGCTTAATTGCAAACTCTTTAGCTGCAGTTAAATCATCAGGAGATTTCAGTGCAAATGTTTCTATTCCTGGTGTGGCTCGCTTTAAGAGTCCAACTAATGTTCCAGCTGGCGGGAATTCAATCACGCCAGTAACGCCAAGTTGTAAAAGCGATTCCATACATAAATCCCAACGAACTGGATTGGCAATCTGATTCACAATTCGATCAATTGCATCTTTCCCATTAGACACCACTGTTCCATCTTTATTTGAAAGTAATTGCGAAGTTGGTTCGTTGATACTGACTTTTTCAACATATCCAGCAACATGAGATACCGCTGATTGCATGTAATGAGTGTGAAACGCTCCTGCCACTGCCAAAGCTCTAACTCTAGAACCAGTAGGTGGATTCTCTACCAACTTATCAATTTGCGCTAAGGATCCAGCAGCAACAATTTGCCCGGCGCCGTTATCGTTTGCAGGAATCAACTCAAGTTCATTAATCGCTTTTAAAACTTCACTGCGATCTCCGCCAAGTACTGCTGCCATTCCAGTTTCTGCTTGGCTAGCTGCTCTCGCCATTGCAATTCCCCGTTGACGCACTAATTCAAGTGCATGACCAGGAGAGAGCACACCTGAAACTGCGGCAGCCGTTATCTCTCCGACTGAGTGGCCAGCTACAACCGAGAATTTTGCAAGCCCAAGAGCTGACGATCCCAATAGCCCTGCCGCCACAATTAATGGCTGAGCGTTTGCAGTATCTTTAATTTCATCGGCACCGGCAGTAGTTCCGAGGCGTTCTAAATCTAGATCAATTTGAAGAGACCATTTTGCTAAAGTGCTTTTAGTTTCTTCATTTAACCAGGGCGTCAACATTCCAGGAGTTTGTGAACCTTGACCTGGAAATATCAATGCGAGCATGCGTTTAGTTTAAAGCGATAGGTAGATACTTAGAAGTAATTAACGATTAACTAGCCAAACTTGGAGCGAATGTGGTGAAACCTGGACTTTTTCACCAGGAGCGGCCAGAACTGGGTTATAGGTAGCCGTAGTTTCAAATGAATCAAAAATGCAACGCATTGCTTCTCCCCATGATGTGCCAGGCAAAGTAAATGTTGTTTCTTCTCCAAAAGAATTCATTAAGAGCACTAATCCATTTTTAGGTCCCGCTTCAAAGAAAACAGTTAATGATCTTTTATCTCCATCGGACCAATGTTCATCATTCATTTCATTTCCAGACAAACTAAACCAGGCAATATCTTTTCTTTCGGTTCCTGTATCCATTCTGCCTGTGAAGAATTCCGAAGTGATGTCTGATAGATATGTTTTACGGATTCGAATTAATTCAATAAATGCATCCTGCAAATCTTTCTTATCTCCGGCGGGGTTCCAATCTAAAGTCCAGCCACCATGCCATGCAATCTCTTTATTCCAATTTTCATTATTCAATTCGATTGGTAGCGTGAAAGCATTATTCGAACCATGTTGAGTTCTACCTACTTCATCACCCATGGTCACCATTGGAACACCTGATGATAGAAGCAGAGTTGCCATCATTGATTTTTGGAGTGATTGACGGATCTGATTAATTTTTGGATCTTTAGTAGAGCCTTCAACGCCAACATTCCAAGAACGATTGGTGTTATTGCCATCGCGATTATCTTCACCGTTTGCCTCATTTTTCTTCTCGTGGTAAGTAACTAAATCATTCATTGTGAATCCATCATGTGCAGTAATGAAATTGATGGAAGTAGTTGGTCCGCGGAAGTAAAAAATGTTGCTAGAACCAGATAAAGATGATGCCAGCGCACTGATACCTTCTCCAAAACCACGTGCGATATCGCCTAGCCAAAATTGGCGCACTGCATCGCGATAGTAGTCATTCCATTCACGCCACGGATATTGGAATTCCCCAAGTGAATACCTTGAAATATCCCAAGGCTCTGCAATCAATTTTAATTGTCTTAGAACAGGATCTGCCGTTATCGCAGCAAATAGCGCTGAATCAATCATATTTCCAGTTCTATTTAAAGCAGGAGCTAGATCGAATCTAAATCCATCGACACCAATAACTTGAGTCCACCATCTAAGAGAATCGATAACTAAACGTACTCCATGCGGTTTGCCTGCCGAGAAAGTATTTCCACAACCGGTGTTATCTATGTAGTGGCTAGTTCCACCATGACGATACCAATTTCGATTATCAATACCTTTGTAGGTTATATGTGGTCCGCCTGGTCCGCCTTCGGCTGTGTGGTTGTAAACCACATCAAGGATTACTTCAATTCCATTTTCGTGCAACTTATCGACGGCTTCTTGTAATTCTGCAATTGGATTTTCCGTTGCGGCATATCCTCGGTGTGGAGCTGAAAAAGCAATTGCGTTATAGCCCCAATGATTTCGGCGACCGCGAGCCCAAATTGCTGGTTCGGTTGCATGCTCGTGAATTGGCAATAATTCAATGGCATTAACGCCAATTTTCTTTAGATAGTCAATAGTTGATTGATGTCCAAGAGCTTTATATGTACCGCGTTCGTGTTCTGGAATTTCTTGATTTGCCCAAGTTAATCCTTTTACATGCGCCTCATAAATAACCAAGTCTTGCCAATTTATATGTGGATGGTTTATATGCCGGGGCGCGTCATTTGTTACTACTGAAAGTGGCACAAACTTTGCTGAATTGCGATCATCTTTAACATTTGGATCACCTGCGCCAAATCCATCTTCAGAAACATGGCCGTAGATTTCTGGGACATATGAAAGCTCACCATCTAAATGGTGTGCATATGGATCAATTAATAATTTATTGGGATTGAATCTCGAACCGCGTTCTGGTTCCCATGGTCCATAAACTCGATATCCATAACGCTGACCAGGGCGAACACCTTTTAGATAGCCATGAAAAATAGGTCCATTTCGGTGCGAAAGTGCAAAGCGCGTTTCAAGGAGTTTTCCATTTACCTCTGAAAATAGGCAGAGCTCAACTGCATCAGCTGCCTCTGCCCAGATTGCGAAGTTGGTGCCTTCCTCGGTTGGGATTGCGCCTAGGTAGCGTGGGTCGGCCTGAAGCATGCGGGTAGTCTGCCCTGAAAGCGCCTGAAATCGACTGTAAATCGGTAAATAACTAGTAAAGAATTGCTACTG
>JBEAMP010000013.1:0-22230 GCA_041165905.1 Actinomycetota bacterium | reverse complement strand
GCGAAAGCTAAAGGAAAGGTAGGCGCAGCATGAGCCATGAAGAGATCCTCAAAGGCTTATTCGATGAGACTCTTGTAGGAAACGCTCCTGCAGTACTCGAACTAACCAATAAAGGAATTGCGGATGGAATGGATCCATCATCAATCCTCTTTGACGCTTTGATTCCTGCGCTCGAGGAAGTTGGCGCACGCTTCGAACGTGGCGATTTCTTCGTGCCAGAGATGTTGATTTCAGGTAAGGCGATGTCGGGTGCGCTTAACGTATTACGCCCACTCCTTGCCCAAACTGGCGCCGAATCTGTAGGTACTTTCTTGATGGGAACCGTAAAGGGCGATGTTCACGATATCGGCAAGAACTTGGTAAATATTATGCTTGAGGGAGCCGGCTTTACCGTGATTGATATCGGAGTTCAATGTGCTCCTGAAAAATTTATCGCAGCTATCAACGAACATAAGCCAGATATTGTTGGCATGTCAGCATTCTTAACGACAACAATGCCGATGTTCAAAGTTAATATTCATGAAATTAACAAAGCTGGACTTCGTGATCAAGTAATCATCATGGTTGGTGGTGCGCCTGTCACTCAAGAATATGCGGATGTAGTTGGTGCTGATGGTTATGCAGCAGATGCATCAAGCGCAGTTAAAGTTGCAAAAGATCTTCTTGCTAAGAGACGCGCAGCGGTATGAAATTCCTGCCATTAATCGAAGATGCAATCAAGAAGCCAGTTTTTGGTTGCCAGATGTGTGGACAATGTGTGCTCCACTCAACTGGAATGGTTTGTCCAATGACATGCCCAAAAACTCTTCGTAATGGTCCTTGCGGCGGCGTTCGAGAAAATGGCAATTGCGAAGTTAAGCCAGAGATGCAATGCATTTGGGTAAAAGCTTACGATCGTAAAGAAACGTTGCATCTGCCTCAGGTTTGGAAAGACCATTACAACGATTTGCGTCCACCTGTAGATATGCGACTAAAAGGAACATCTTCTTGGTTAAATTTAATTACCAAGCGAGATAAGCAGACTCCAGCTGGTTGGGCGGCTAATGAGTAATCTTCAACATCTTTTTGAAAATACAAATGATTTAGTCTTCACTGCTGAATTTCCATCAATAGATGGTGGTGGCATGGAGAAAGTTGCAAAAGAGGCAGATCGTTTACGCCCTTGGTTTGATGCAGTAAATTCAACAGATAATGCTGCAGCTCATGCGCATGCTTCGAATTTAGCTGTAGCCATTGCAATCAAACAACATGGCCTAGAGCCGGTTATGCAGATTGCGCAGCGCGATAAGAATCGTTTGGCTGTTCAAGCTGACATTATGGGCGCTGCGTTACACGGAATTGAAAATATTGCGCTTATGACTGGCGATGATGTGACTGCCGGCGATGAACCAGAGACCCGCCGGGTCTTTGATTTAGATGGCCCGATTGCAATTAAAGTGGCAGAAATTATCCGTAACGGTACTTATCTTTCTGGTCGAAAAATTAACCCAGCTCCTTCGCTTTTTATTAGCGCAGTAGAAAACCCAGGTACTCACCCATTTGAGTATCGAATTGATAGAGCAATCAAGAAGCAGAGAGCTGGCGCACGTTGGTTGCAATTACAACTCTGTTTCCATATGGATCGCTTAGAAAATTTCTGCAAAGGTGTAGCTGCCCAAGGAACAAATTTGCCAATCTTGCCTAACGTCATTTTGATTAAGGGCGCAAAAGGAATGCAATTCATGAACGAAAATGTTCGTGGCATAAACATTCCCCAAGAAATGATTGATCGTGTTGCTAATGCAACTAATCCCGCTGAAGAGGCGTACCAATTAACACTAGAACTTGCAAAGCATGCACTTGCACAGCCAGGAGTGCGCGGTTTGCACGTAACGGATTTCCGTCACGATGATTCACTTGCAAGACTCATGACCGACCTGGGAAGGAACCCTAAATAATGCAAACAGTAGTTACCTCGCCAACCAAAACCGTAACTATCGGTAATGACAACCCTTTTTGCATCATCGGAGAACGCATTAATCCAACTGGTCGCCGAATTTTCCAAGAGCAGGTACGAGCTGGTGATCTATCTGCAATCATCAAAGATGTTAATGCGCAGGTAGCAGGTGGCGCAGATATGTTAGATGTCAACATGGGAGTACCGCTAACTGATGAAGCAGATTTAATGCGCCAAGCAATCAAAATGGTTCAAGAGCTGACTGATCTTCCAATTTGTATCGACTCTTCAGTTCTTGAAGCGCTAGAAGCTGGCCTACAAACTTACCAAGGTCGCGCATTAGTAAATTCAACAACCGGAGAAGATGATCGCCTTGATCATATTTTGCCCTTAGTTAAGAAGTACGATGCTGCAATTATCTGTCTTCCAAATGATGAAACTGAAATTCCGATGACCGTTGCAGATCGCTTGAAAATCACTGAGAAAATTTTGCGTGCTTGCGATAAGCACGGTATTTCTCATGATCGAATAGTGATTGATCCGCTCGCGATGCCAATCGGTGCAGAACCACAAGCTGGCAATCTCTTCTTCGAAACAGTTCATGAAATTAAACAACGCTGGGATCTGAACATGACTTGTGGCGCTTCAAATGTTTCATTTGGTATGCCAAATCGCCATGCGATTAATGCTGCGTTCTTACCTGCTGCAATGGCAGTTGGTTTAACTTCTGCAGTTATGGATGCACGAACTCCAGAAATTGTCTCTGCAGTTCGTGCCACCGATATTCTGCTTGGAAATGATCAATATGGCGGAGCTTGGATTACTCGCTTCCGTGCAATGGAAGCAGCAGCTAAAGCAGAGGCTTAATCTGGAGATATGGCAAAAGAATTCAACCCGGATCTTGCCGGACATGATGGCGCTAGCCGCGTTAAGTTGCACTTTCGTGCGCTAGAAAAAGATGGTGAAGTATCTGCTGAAAAGATAGTTACCGTTCCATCTGGCGTGAGTGCGTTTGATGCAGCATCATGGAATGGAATTGCTATTGATTCAACTTGTGGTGGTTACGGAACTTGTAAAAAGTGCAAAATACAAATCACAGATGGAAGCGTCGAACCCTCTAAATTAGATTTCCGCGCTTTCACTACAGATGAGATTCAAAATGGCTGGCGCCTTGCTTGCATGGTCCGAACCACAAAAGATATTTCGATTGATGTTCCGCCTCTTACTACTAGACCAAAAGCTGCGACGGTAGGTGTTGGTCGACAAATAATTTTGCGACCTGGAATTCAAAAGCGTTATGTCGAACTTTCAGAACCTACACTGTCGGATCAACGTACGGACATAGTTAGACTTCTTGAAGCAATTGAAGATATAGAGCCGACTTATTCTTTAGATTTGCTTAGAGAGCTTCCAACGGTCTTACGTAAGAATCATTTTAAAGTCACAGCCGTTTTCGCCGATCAAGAGTTAATCGCCGTTGAAGGCGGAGATACCAGTGAAATTCGCTTCGGAATTGCCTTTGATTTGGGCACGACAACCGTAGTTGCTACTTTGATTGACTTAAATACTGGGGCGCCTGCAGCTGTTAAATCGATACTAAATAAGCAACAACCATTTGGTGCAGATGTCATCACTCGAATCAGCGCAACCATGATGGACCCAGAAGGTTTGGGCAAACTTCGCACATTGGCACAAGAGACTTTGGCGCAATTAACTCGAGAAGTTTGTGAAGAGGCAGATATCAATCCGCTTAATGTCTACGAAGTTGCGATGGCTGGAAATGCAACTATGACTCAAATTATTCTAGGAATAGATCCAGAACCACTCGGCGTCGCACCATTTATTATGGCTACTGCAGATTATCAGCCAGTAAATGCAACTGAACTTGGATTATCTATCCACCCAAGAGGTAAAGCAATTATTTTGCCTTCACTTGGTGCATATGTTGGTGGCGATATTGTCGCGGGAGCACTTGCTTCAGGAATGGATCGCGACAAGCGCTTACGTTTATTTATCGATGTCGGAACTAATTGCGAAATTATTTTAGGTAATGGAGAAAAAATTCTGGCAACTGCTGCCCCAGCAGGCCCAGCATTTGAAGCTGCCTCAATTAAATGTGGTGTCCGTGCTGCGGCTGGTGCTATTGAAACCGTAAAAGTCGTTGATGGAAAACTTGAAATTGGCACAATTGATGACGCACCTGCGATTGGTATTTGTGGTTCTGGTCTAGTTGACGCCGTAGCTTGCTTGGTTCAATTAGGTATTCTCGATTCATCTGGCAAGTTCAATGCCGTAGATGATCCAAATTTGGTCGAACGCGATGGCGAAAAGATTTACATGCTCACGGAAGATATTTTCTTAAGCCAAAGAGATGTTCGTGAATTGCAATTTGCCAAAGCGGCAATTGCGACAGGTTGGGCGTTATTAGCAGAAGAATTTGGAATTGAAGATAAAGATATTCAGCAAGTGCTACTTGCAGGTTCTTTTGGTTCCTACCTGTCCCCTGCATCTGCCGTAAAGATTGGACTTGTGCCAAAAATCAGCGTTTTACGCATTGTTTCAGCAGGTAACGTTGCTGGTGAAGGTGCAAAGATGGCACTGCTTTCAACTCAGGAACGCCACGGTGCTATGACTTTGCTAGATGAAATCAAATATGTAGAACTATCTGATCGCGAAGATTTCAATGATAAGTTCGTAGAAAGATTGGCTTTCCCAGTTTGACCACTGCCGTGATTGCGTGTGGTGCGATAGCTACCCATATTTCTAATATCGCATCACGAGAGAATTTTGATATCACAATCTACCCATTGCCGCCATTACTTCACAACCAGCCTGAAAAAATTGCTGGCGAGGTAGAATCAAAAATTGCAGAAATTAAAGATAGATACCAGAAAATTGCAGTTGCTTACTCCGATTGCGGTACCTATGGAGCGCTAGATAAAGTTATTGAAAAGTACGCAATACAAAGACTTGGCGGGGATCATTGTTATGACGTTTTTGCTGGAAAGCAAAGAGTTTTTGAATTAACATCTACGGGTACCTATTTCTTGACGGATTATTTAGTTAAATCTTTTCATAGAAGTGTGGTTGTCGAGCTGGGTTTAGATAGGCATCCTGAATTAATTGATGACTATTTTAAGAATTACCAAAAAGTTGTCTGGCTGGCACAGAATACAACTGAAGAGCTAAAGATTGCAGCACAGGCTGCAGCAGATTTAATGAAGTTACCTTTAGAGATCGAAGTTGTCGGAGAATCAGGATTGCTTGACGAGCTCAAGCGCCTTCTTAACCACATCTGATAACAGAGCTGGATCAACATCGTCAGCAAGGCGCTGGCGCATTATTGGTGTCCAGAACTGCGTCATGTGATGTGCCACTTCAATTTCAGGCGCACCTGCAGAAGGAATATTCATTGCAATTTGATTTGCCATGCGAATAATTGAATCTAACTGAACGTCGCCATGTTCTCCGTGGTGTGCCAACTTGGCAATCGCTTCACTTGGCTCGACTTGAACCGCAGTTACCTTGTATTCAGGGCAATTTGTCGCCCAATCGGAGTAATCGGTTGTGATTACGTTTGCACCTGATTCTGGAAAGTGGAAAGTAGTCCAAACCACGCCAGGTGCTACTTCGTCAGTTACTCGCGCGCGCATCAATGTTTCACCAACGCGACTTGAGAGTTTGACCCATGATCCATCTTTAATACCACGCATCTCAGCATCTGATTCGTGAATATCAAGAGTATCTTGCGGATGCCAAACATTATTTTCAGTGCGACGAGTCTGTGCACCAACGTTGTACTGACTTAAGACTCGACCAGTTGTAAGTAACAATGGGAATTTGCGATTGGTTTTCTCTTCGGTTGCTACATATGGAGTCAACATAAAGTTTCCAGAGCCTCGAACAAATCTTTCAATATGCATAATTGGAGTACCGCTTGGTGCTTTTTCGTTTACTGGCCACTGCATGCTGCCTTCGGCATCAAGAAGTGAATGTGAAACACCGGCAAAAGTTGGAGTTGTAGCTGCAATCTCTTCCATGATTTGTGCGGCGTTGTCGTAATGCATGTTGTAACCCATTGCTTTAGCAAGGTCACAAGTTACTTCCCATTCATCTTTACCTGTCTGAGAAGGCATTGCTGGACGAACACGATTGATGCGTCGCTCTGCATTTGTAAAAGTGCCATCTTTTTCAAGGAAAGAGGTACCTGGTAAAAATACGTGCGCATATTTTGCAGTTTCATTTAGGAATAAATCTTGAACAATCACCATATCCATAGCTGCAAGTCCAGCTGTTACATGTTGAGTATTTGGATCGGATTGCGCAATATCTTCACCTTGAATATAAATTCCTTTATATTCGCCAGCAATTGCAGCATCCAACATATTTGGAATTCGCATACCTGGCTTCTCTTTTAACTTAACTCCCCAAAGATTTTCGTAAATTGCGCGAGTATCTGGATTTGAAATATGGCGATATCCCGGTAATTCATGCGGGAAAGAGCCCATATCGCATGAACCTTGAACGTTGTTTTGGCCACGAAGTGGATTTACACCAACGCCTTTGCGACCAATATTTCCAGTGGCCATTGCTAAGTTAGCAATACCCATAACCATAGTTGAACCTTGGCTATGTTCGGTAACTCCTAAGCCGTAATAAATAGCACCATTTGGTACTGAAGCATATAAACGAGCTGCGGCACGAATTTCAGATGCTGGAACTGAAGAAATTTTCTCCATTGCTTCCGGTGAATTCTCTGGTCTCTTTATGAACTCAGCCCAAACTTTAAATGCTTCAGTATCACAACGTTCTTCGATGAATTTCTTATCTTCAAGTCCTTCAGTCATTACAACATGAGCGAGAGCGTTGATTATTGCAACGTTGGTACCTGGTAGTAGTTGTAGATGATGTTCTGCCTTTATATGTGGGGATTTAACTAAATCAATTTGGCGTGGATCAACCACAATTAGCTTTGCACCTTTGCGAAGAGTTTTCTTTACGCGTGAGGCAAACACTGGGTGTGCATCAGTTGGATTGGCACCAATTACCATAATTACATCTGCATGCTCAACAGATTCGAAATCTTGAGTACCTGCAGATGTTCCGAAAGTTTTATTTAAACCATAACCAGTTGGTGAATGGCATACACGTGCACAGGTATCAACATTGTTTGTGCCAAATGCCGCACGCACCATTTTCTGTACTACATATACTTCCTCATTGGTGCAACGTGAAGAAGTGATGCCACCAATAGAATTCCAACCATAAGTTTCTTGAACTTTTTTCAAACCATTTGCAGCGTATGTAATAGCTTCTGCCCAAGATACTTTGCGCCATTCATCTGTGATTTTTTCACGAATCATTGGTGATAGTTGACGATCTTGGTGCGAGGCGTAACCCCAGGCAAATCGACCTTTTACGCATGAATGGCCCTCATTTGCACCACCATTTTTCAAAGGAACCATGCGGACAACTTCGTTGCCTTTCATCTCTGCTCTGAATGAACAACCAACTCCACAATAGGCACAGGTAGTTTCTACAGATCTAGTTGGTGTACCTATAGATAAGAGATTCTTCTCTTTCAGTGCGCCAGTTGGGCAAGCTTGAACACACGCACCACATGAAACGCATTCAGATTCAACGAAATTTTTATTTCCAGCGCTAACACGAGCATCAAATGCGCGACCAGTGATTGTTAGCGCAAAAGTTCCTTGGACTTCATCGCAAGCTCGAACACATCGATTGCAGACAATGCACTCTGTTGAATCAAAATTAAAATATGGATTTGATTCATCTTTAGATAAATCAAGGTGCGTTTTCTTCGCTTCGTATCGAACTTCCTTAAGGCCAACTTTCTTTGCTACTCCATGAACTTGGCAGGCATCTCCTACTTCGCAATTTTCTGGATGATCTGAGAGGTAAAGTTCCATGACGCCTTGGCGCATACGATCTAATTTCTCTGATTTTGTTGAAACTTTCATGCCATCTGCAACAGGAGTTGTGCATGAAGATGGTGTTCCTTTACGACCATCAATTTCGACTACACAAAGTCGGCAAGAACCAAAAGCTTTTAAACGATCGGTTGCGCATAATTTAGGAATATCTATTCCGCACTCTGCTGCGGCGCGCATGATTGAAGTATCTGCAGGTACTTCAACTGTTTGACCATCAATTTCTACAGTGACTTTGTCGGTGCGCTTAGATTTAGGAGTACCGAAATCTGGTTCCATTATTAAGCTCATTTTGCTCCTCCGAAGTCTTCTGGGAAATTAGTTAAAGCGCTCTTTACAGGAAGTGGCGTTAAGCCACCCATGGCGCAAAGAGATCCATCTGTCATTACCTCGCAAAGATCTAGCAATAACTCCTTGTTTTTCACTACGTCTTTACCGTTGATAATTAAATCAATAGTTTCAACGCCACGTGTAGAACCAATGCGGCATGGCGTGCACTTACCGCATGATTCGATGGAGCAGAACTCCATGGCAAAGCGCGCCTGCTTGGCTAAATTAACTGATTCATCAAAGACCACGATTCCACCGTGGCCCAACATGCCACCGGCTGTAACCATAGATTCGTAATCTGCGCTTACAGATAATTTATCAATATCAAAATAAGCACCTAGCGGGCCACCAACTTGAATTGCACGAATTGGTTTTCCAGTTAACGTTCCGCCTCCGAAACCATTAACTAATTCATCTAGTGAAATTCCAAAACCTATTTCGACAATTCCGCCTTGTTTAATATTTCCAGCTAATTGGAAAATTTGAGTTCCAAGCGAACGCCCCACGCCTCTTGCTTTGTAAGAATCAGCACCGCTTGCCAAAATTTCTGGCACTGAAGCCAATGTCAAAACATTATTAATTACAGTTGGTTTTCCAAATAATCCTTCAAGTGCAGGCAGTGGAGGCTTCGCACGAACTACCCCACGTTTTCCTTCTAGTGATTCAAGCATCGCAGTCTCTTCGCCGCAAACATACGAACCTGCACCTGCGCGAACCTTAAGTTCAAAATTACCCAACTTCGGAGCAGCAATTTCAATCGCTTTATTCATTTGGGTGATTGCTGCTGGATATTCAGATCTAATATAAATAAATCCTTTAGTTGCACCAACTGCTAGCGCTGCAATCGCCATACCCTCAATTAATGTGAACGGATCACCTTCCATCAAGATTCGATCTGCAAAAGTTCCGCTATCCCCTTCATCGGCATTGCAGCAGATATATTTTTGATCGGCTTGCGCCTCCATAACAGTTTTCCATTTAATACCTGCTGGAAAACCTGCTCCACCACGGCCACGAAGGCCAGATTCAGTAACTTCGGCGACAATTTCTGCCTGCGACATTGATTGTGCGCGAGTTAAACCTTTAAAGCCGCCATGCGCTTCATAATCTGAAATTGAAAGAGGATCAATAATTCCAACTCGCTTGTAAGTAATTCGATCTTGCTTTACTAACCAATCAAATTTGTCTACATCGCCAATTGAAGGATGGCTACCATCTAATACCGCTGCGGCATCATCGCTAGTTACATTGGAATAACCAATTCTCTTGCCATCTTTTTCTATTTCAACTAAAGGTTCAAGCCAAAGGGCACCGCGAGTGCCATTTCGCACAATAGTAATATCAAGATTTCTCTTTGCAGCTTCCGCCGCGATTGCTACCGCAACTAAATCAGAACCAATTGATTGAGCGGCCGAATCTCCTGGAATGTAAATTTTCATTTCAATTTCTCCAGAGTTGCTCGACCAATCAAGCGATTACCCACCATTGCAGCCGGGCCTAGTGCACAATTACCAAAGCAATAAGCTTTCTCGACTTCTATTCCGGCTGCTTCTGCATCGGCAATCAATTTGTCACAACCAACAGCTTGACATGCTTCAGCAGCACAAATCTTCACAGCCTTTTCGCTCTGAGGATTTTTCTTCAAATCATGATAGTAAGTAAATACTCCAAATACCTCAGCACGCGAGACATTAAATGCATCAGCAATCATTTGCAACGCATCTTCATGCACAAAACCAAATTTCTCTTGAATTGCCTGAAGTGCGATGAGTACCGGGCCTGGCTCATCGCGAAGCGCTGCAATTACATCTTCGGCAATTGCAGCGTTCCACGAATTTGAAATCATAATTTATCGCCTAGAAAAGGCCGACAACCTTTCCATCAACATAATCAATCTTCTCTGCAGAAGGAAGCTTTGGTAAACCAGGCATTGTCATAATCTCTCCGCATACTAGAACCACGAACTCCGCACCAGCTGATAGTCGCACTTCTCTTATGTTTAGGGAATGGCCAGATGGCGCTCCACGAAGTGAAGCATCGGTAGAGAATGAATACTGAGTCTTTGCAACGCAGATTGGATAGTGGCCATAACCACCATCTTGTAGCTCCTTCAACTTATTGCGTACCTTTGCATCTGCTGTAACTTCAGCTGCACCGTAGATCTTGGTTGCCACTGCAACTGCCTTATCCCAAAGCGTTGCCTCATCTGGATAGACCATGGTCACCTTATTTGGCTCTTCGCATAGTTCCACCACAATCTCTGCAAGTTCAGTTGCGCCTTTGCCACCTTCAGCCCAGTGATTCGCCAACGTAATTTTTGCACCCATTGCTTCAACTTTTTTACGAAGAAGTGCAATTTCATTGTCAGTATCGCTAACAAACTTATTGATTGAAACGACGACTGGGATGTTGTAAACCTTTGAAACATTATGAACATGACGTTCTAAGTTAACAATTCCCTTTTCGAGTGCATCTAAGTTCTCGTTTGTAAGTTCTTTTAGATCTGCACCGCCGTGATACTTGAGCGCACGAACAGTTGCAACGATTACACACGCATCTGGACGTAGGCCTGATTTACGGCACTTTATATCTATGAACTTCTCAGCGCCAAGGTCTGCACCGAAGCCTGCTTCTGTAACAACATAATCAGCAATCTTCATCGCTGACTTGGTTGCAATCACAGAGTTGCAGCCATGTGCGATATTTGCAAAAGGTCCACCGTGAATAAATGCTGGTGTGTTCTCAAGAGTTTGTACCAAGTTTGGCTGGAAAGCATCTTTAAGAATTACCGTCATTGCACCTTGCGCATTTAAATCTTTCGCAAGCACTGGCTTCTTATCTGTGGTGTAACCAACCACGATCTTAGAGATGCGTTCTTTTAGATCTTCGATGGAAGTTGCTAAACAGAAAATCGCCATGATTTCTGAAGCCACTACGATGTCAAAACCATCTTGGCGTGGATAACCATTTCCGATGCCTCCAAGCGAATTAACAATTTCACGGAGTGCACGATCGTTCATATCTACTACGCGCTTCCATGCCACACGGCGTACATCAATATTTAGCGCATTGCCGTGGTGGATGTGATTATCTACAAGCGCTGCAAGCAAGTTATTTGCAAGGGCAATTGCATTGAAATCGCCAGTAAAGTGAAGATTGATATCTTCCATTGGAACAACTTGTGCATATCCACCACCAGCTGCGCCACCTTTCATACCAAAAACAGGGCCAAGTGATGGCTCGCGCAGGCAAATAAGTGAGTTCTTTCCAATATGGCGAAGAGCATCTCCAAGACCAACGGTTGTTGTGGTTTTGCCTTCACCAGCTGGTGTAGGAGAAATCGCAGTAACCAAAATTAACTTGCTATCTTTTTTCTCAGGCAATGAATCCAAGTACTTCAAGGACATCTTCGCTTTGTAATGTCCATAAGGTTCTAGATGTTCTGCTGCGATACCGAGAGATGCACCAATCTCTTGGATTGGTTTCATCACTGCTTTCTGAGCAATTTCGATATCTGACATTTACTTTGCCGCCTTCACTGCTTCGATTAACTTTGGAAGTACTTGATGTAAATCTCCAACAACGCCGTAATCGGCATAGCGGAAAATTGTTGCCTCTGGATCAGTGTTAATTGCGATAATGGTTTTGCTGTTCTTCATACCAGCAATATGTTGCATCGCACCCGAAATTCCGCAAGCTAGGTAAAGATTTGGTGCTACTTTCGAACCGGTCTGTCCAACCTGCTCTGAATGTGGACGCCAACCAGATGCAGTAACAACGCGTGAACAACCAACTGCTCCGCCAAGTAAAGATGCAAGTTCTTCAATTACTCCAAAACCTTCTGGGCCACCAACTCCGCGACCGCCAGAGACAATTACCTTTGCATCGGTAAGTGTTACTCCACCAGTTGAAGATTCTCCAACGCGATCTAAAACTTTAACTACGGTGTCTTCCGGAGATAATGAAACTGATACTTCTTTTACCTCTGCGCTTCCGCCAACTTCTTCTGGTTCGAAAGCTAACGCCATTATTGATGCAATTAGTAGATCCGAATGAACATTTGCATCTTCAAGTAAATTGCCTGCCCAACGAGCGCGCACCACTTTATGTGGAGCACCAATAGTGATACTGGTGCACTCGGCAGCCATTGGTAGATCTCTGAACGCTGCCAAATGCGCTAATTGTTCATTTCCACGCGGAGAACCTGCCGCGATTACAGCCGCCGGTTTTAAAGAATCTACTAATTCTGAAAGCGCACGACCAGATGCCATGGGAGCGTAATCTGTAATTTCTGGATTTTTTACAACATGCATAACTTTTGCGCCAAACTTTCCAACTTCAGCTGCAACCGCTGAACCTGTAGCGCCGATGACAACTGCTTGAATATCAGAATCAATACCGCGTGCAGCAGTTAGCGCACGAGTTGAAAGTGGATCTAGTGTTCCACGATCGTGATCGACAAGAACTAGAATCATTAGAGCACTCCAATCTGCTTAAATTTTTCAACTAAGGCCGGCACTGCATCCGGACCATTACCAAGAATCTCTGCACCTGTTGCCTTTGATGGAACCACAGTTAACTTCAACTTCTCTAACTTTGGCGCAGCACCGCCAGCTGCTTTGATATCAACTGGTTTCTTTCGCGCCTGCATGCGACCAGGGACAGATGGATAACGAGGAACATTTAAACCATCGCGCACTGTCACAATTGCTGGAAGTGGAGCTTCATAAACCTCGCGCTGTGTTCCGACTACACGCTCGCCGCGAACTTTTCCACCTTCAACTTTCATCGCCTTAACATTGGTGATGATAGGCATTCCAAGTGCGTGCGCTACACGAATATGAATTTGATATCCAGCGCTATCTGCTGATTCTGCGCCGAAAATAATCATGTCGAACTTTGTAGGTTCTGCTTTGATTGCATCGACTAGCGCATTTGCAGTTGCTTGCGGATCCCAATCATTTCCATCAGTTTCAAGCAAGATTGCACGGGCTGCACCAACTGCAAGAGATGCACGGAGTTGTTCTTCAGCATCTGTTGGTCCAAGTGTTAGCAGAGTTAATTGACCACCAATTTGCTCTGTTAACTGGACACCAGCTTCAACGGCATTCTCTTCATGTGGAGAGATGCCATATCCCATATTGTCTGTTTGTAGCGCCATATTGTCTGGTGTCAACATTAACTGACTGCCAGTAATTGGCACTCGCTTAATACAAGCAAGAATTTCCATGTTTTAGCCCAAAATCCTTTCATTGCTTGAATCGAATACTGGAGTAATACCAACTTCTGCAATGCTGCATGGATATTGCTCACCTAAATATTCAACTAAGAATTTATTTCCGACCTTTGCCATTTCAGTTGGAATAAATGACATCAGAATGTGCTTGCCAAGTGATGGCGCTGAACCTGCAGAAGTTACATAAGAACGACGTCCATGTGAATCTTCAATAGTCTTTCCGTCAAGAGTAAGAATTGGTTCTTTGCCAAGCATGTAGCGCTTAACCCCCGACTTTGATGTGTGATCATCAACGAAAAGTGTGCAAAGCATTGTTACTGGCTTCTCCGCGCGATGCTTTTCATGTGCCACACGACCAATAAAATCTTGCTCTTTCAACTTTGGAGTTTGCATTCCGCATTCAACAACGTTGTATTCGGTTTCTAACTCTGCGCCATAAGCACGATAGTTCTTCTCAAGTCGGCCAGTTGTTCCGTAAACACCTATTCCGACTGGAATCAAGCCGTGGTTCTTACCTGATTCCCAAATAAGATCCCAAAGCTTCTCGCCTTGTTCCATTGGAATATAAAGTTCCCAACCAAGATCTCCAACGTAAGAGATACGAGATGCAAGTACTCGAAGTGAACCAATTTCGATAGTCTTGCAAGTACCAAACTTAAATGCTTCATTTGAAACATCTGCTTTGGTAATTGCTTGCAAAATTTTGCGAGCATTTGGGCCCCAAATACCAATGGTTGTGTATGTTGATGTTAAATCTGCAATTGCTGCAGTGCCATCTTCTGGTAGTAGATCTGAGAACCACTTCTTATCTGCCATACCGTGTGCACCACCAGTTACAACACGGAAGTGGTTCTGACCTAAACGCATAATTGTTAAGTCAGATTTGAAACCGCCATTTGGACCAAGCACTGGTGTGTAAACCACACGGCCTATTGCCACATCCATCTGACGAAGCGCTGCCTTCTGAACAACTGCGAGCGCAGATGGGCCAGTAATATCAAAGATAAAGAATGCTGAAAGATCAACAATTCCGGCAGTTTCACGCATCTGTAAGTGCTCAGCATTGATAATTGGTGACCACCAGCGTGATTCCCATTCAGATTCGCGCGGCATAACTTTGTCACCGAATTTTGCAACAAGTTCCTTATTTGATTCATACCAGAATGGACGCTCCCATCCAGCGGTCTCATAGAAAACTGCACCGAGTGCTTTTTCACGATCATACATAGATGATTTACGAACGCCACGATTAGATTCATATTGTTCGTTTGGATGAACAATTCCGTAAGTCTTGTTAAAACTTTCAGCAACACGAACCTTCACATGTTCGCGAGCTTTCTGGTGCTCATGGAAGCGAGCAATGTTTGATGCATGTAGATCGATTTCTGAATTGCCCAAAACCATCCATTCTGCAACAGCGCGGCCAGTTCCTGGACCTTCTTTAATCCAGACTGCAGCAGCTGACCAAAGCCCCTTAACTTCTGGAGTCTCTCCAAGAATTGGCATGCCATCTGGGGTATAAGAAAGAATTCCGTTAATTGCATATTTTTCACGAACTGTTTCATCTCCAAGAATTGATGGAACTAATTCATAAGCATGCTCATCTTGGATATCGAAATCCTTTTGAGTAAATGGAAATTCAGTTGGAGATAAAGCTGCTGCTGCATTTGAAGGGATTTCATTTGCTTCGTAAAGAATTGGACGGTGTGCATATGAACCAATTTCCAATCCGGTGCCATGCTGGCGCTCGTACATATTGGTATCCATGTCGCGCAGAATTGGCCATTCGATGTCACCCTTTGCATCCTTGAAGAATGGCACAGGTCCAACGTCTTTCATCTGGTGAACTGCTGGCGTTAATGGAATTTCTGCCCCTGCCATTTTTGCAAGTTGTGCTGACCAGCAACCAGTTGCAATTAATACATATTCTGCTTCAATGAAACCTTGATCTGTTTCTACGCCTTTGATGCGACCATTTTCAACTTTCATGCCAGTTACTTCAATGTTTGCAAAGCTTTGTGCTGAGCCCATTTCGATCGCCTTTTCGCGCATCAAAGTACCGGCGCGAAGTGAGTCAACCACACCCACTGTTGGCTGGTAATAACCACCAAGAATCACTGATTCTTCAACATATGGCACCAACTCTTTAACTTCTGCTGGAGTAACAATTCGACCACCATCAATGCCCCATGACTTGGCACTTGTAATGCGTCGAGTAAGTTCCTGCATACGTTCTGGAGTACGTGCAATCTCGATGCCGCCACATTCAGTAAAACAATTTAACTCTTTGTATTGCTTCATTGAATCCGCAGTAATGTGGGCCATCTCTTTTGAGTGATCCACTGGGAAAATAAAGTTTGAGGCGTGACCGGTTGATCCACCTGGGTTAGGTAGCGGCCCTTTATCAATCTGAACTAAATCTTTCCAACCTAATCGAGCTAAGTGATACAGAACGGAATTGCCAACAATGCCAGCGCCGATAATTACGCACTTAGCTTTTGCAGGTAGTTGTGCCATGGTTTTCTCCTTGATTTGCCTTAGAGGCTCTTTCTGATTGTGGTTTCAAAACCTTCGATATGTTCGCGCATCGCAAGCTCTGCAGCTTTTTTATCTCCTTCGAGAATAGATTGCAGAAGTGCGCGGTGTTCGATGATTGCATCTTCTAATTCAGATACGCGATCTAGCGCCATAAACCAGATTCGCAGAGCATGTGCGTAGTACTGATCTAATGTCGACACTAGAAATTCATTATGTGTTGCGGCGTAAATCTGATGGTGAATTCTTTGATCCAAATGGATCAACTTCTCCATCTTTGGTTCGCCTTTGATTGCATCAATTTCTTTAATTAGTTGATCAATTACTGATTTATCGGTGGCGCTAGCGCGCTCTGCTGCAAGACCTGCTGCTTGGATTTCCAATTGGCCGCGGACTTCAGAAATTGCCGCTAAATCTTTTACATCCACGCCCGCTACAAACATTCCGCGACGTGGATAAACTTCAATTAATTTCTCGTTTGCTAAATTTCGTAGCGCTTCACGAATTGGTGTGCGTCCCATTTCCAATTGGGACATTAATTCGATTTCTGAAATTACAGATCCTGGACGTAGCTGACAGCTGATAATCATCGAACGAATCTGGGCATAAGCCTCATCGCTTAACGATTGATTTTCCCTCATTGGCTGAATCAAACTCACAGCGCCAAGGTATATCAGTGATATATCAACTTCAAGGGGGTGCGCTACTCTATTTCTCGTGGCGAGAGTCAATTTTTATGCGGCGGCGAGGGCGGCTGCCGGGGCGAGCGATCTTAAGGTTCCCGCTTCATCCCTCGGGGAGCTCATTTCTAGCCTTGGCCAGCTAAACCAAGAAATGACCAAGTTATTGCCAACCTGCTCTTATTTAGTAAATGGAGAATCCTGCACAAACATGGAGCAATCTTTAATAGATGGCGATAACGTGGATGTGCTGCCTCAGTTTGCCGGTGGCTAGCCGCCGATTGCGGACATTGGCCTAATTGGTTTTACGAAATCTGGATTATTTATTCCATGTCCGGGCAATTTAGCTTTAACGCTAAGCCCAAAGGCTTTCACAATGTCTTCACGTTTTTCACTTTCCGTTAAATTTCGATTACGTAAGATAGATCTTAAATCGGTCTCTTCGTTTGAAAATAGGCAATTTCTTAATTGACCATCAGAGGTAAGACGTAAACGATCACAATTTGCACAGAATGAGCGGGTTACACTGCCAATAATTCCGACAGTTGCAGGGCCACCATTTACGTAAAACTCTTCAGCTGGAGACGAACCGCGCTCTGCAACTGGAGTTAAATCGAATTCTGAACTTAATTGATTATAAATTTCATCTGCCGTAATCAAGTTGCTTCTGGTCCAAGCATCTCCGGCATCAAGTGGCATCTGTTCGATAAACCTTAAATTTAAATTCTCTTTAAGAGCCCACTTTAATAGTTGCAAAGCTTCATCACCATTTATATCTCGCATCAAAACAGTATTTATTTTGATAGGTGCAAGCCCCGCCGATTTAGCTGCAGCAATTCCTTCGATAACGTCGTCATATCTATCTCTAAAGGTAAGTCTTTTAAAACGTTCCCAATCCAAAGTATCTAGGCTGATATTTATTCTCTTTAAACCAGCTTTAGCTAAATCGTTTGCAAATTTCGCTAAAGCTACGCCATTTGTTGTCATAGAAAGTTCTGGCACTGTTTCCAGTGAATTGATTCGGGAGACTATCTCTACAATATCTGGGCGCAATAAAGGTTCGCCGCCAGTTAATCTAACCTCTTTAATACCTTGAGATACGGCAATTTCAATTACTTTAACTATTTCCGTGGCTGTTAATAAAGTCTCGTTTGGTAGCCATTTATCGAAATTAAATGGCATGCAATAAGTGCAACGTAATGAACAGCGATCTGTAAGTGAAACTCGTAAATCTCTATGTATGCGTCCATAACTATCAATCAACTTCATGCGCTATTCACCCACTCGGTGCTGCCATCGGCAAATTCTTGATATTTCCAGATAGGTAGTTCCGCTTTAACTCGCTCAACTAACTCTTGGCAACATGCAAATGCTGGACCACGGTGAGCCGAAGATACAGCAACCACAAATGCACTTTCGCCAATTGGAATTTGGCCATATCGATGTGCAACAGCTACTGCTTTTACTTCATACTTACTAGCAACTTCGTTTGTAATTTTTTCGATAACTGATTGTGCAGTTGGATGAATTTCGTAATTTAAAGAGATTACTACTTTGTTTTTGTCATGATTACGCACATCCCCACTAAAGGTAGCGATAGCACCTGCTTCATTTTGCTTAACCAATTCAGTTAAAGCTGTTGCAGATATTTTCTTATCAGTTACTTGTGCTGTGATCATTTCCAGCCAACTGATCATGAATATGTGGTGCAAGTCTTTCTATTATTACTAATCCATCTTTTACTGCTCCTGGTGAACCAGGTAAATTTACGATTAAAGATTTCCCGGTTACGCCGGCTAATGCTCGCGATAAATCTGCAGTTGGGACTTTTTCTCGAGAATAAGCTCTGATTGCTTCAGCAAATCCTGGTAACTCTCGTTCAATTAATGGTTTTGTGGCTTCGGGGGTTACATCTGTTGGCGATATCCCAGTTCCACCAGTAGTTACTATTAAATTAATTTCTTCAGAGAGTGCGCTTTTTATGGTGGTTGAAATCTGATTGATGTCATCTTGAACCAATTTATGGCCCAAAACTTGATATCCCAATTTTGTTAATCCTTCTTTAAGCGCTGCCCCACTTAAATCTTTATAAACCCCAGCACTTGCTCGATTACTTGCAGTGATGATTAATGCGGTTTTCATCGCTGCCAATCGCCGGTTTTGCCGCCGCTTTTGCTCTCTACCTGTACTGCATTAATGCTTGCATGTGGATCCATTGCCTTAATCATGTCTATCAAAGTAAGTCCTGCTACCGAAACTGCAGTCAGGGCTTCCATTTCAACTCCAGTGCGATCTGTAGTTTTTGCAGTAGCCTGAATTGATACACCATCGCTTTCAATTTTTAATTCAATATCTACTTTGTTTAAGGCAATTGGATGGCAGAGTGGGATTAATTCGCTAGTTTTCTTGGCACCCATAATTCCGGCAATTCGTGCAGTTGCTAAGACATCACCTTTTGGAGTTTGGCCAGAAGCAATCGCATTTAATACTTCAGTTTTCATGGTTACTTTTCCAGTTGCGATTGCTATGCGAACCGAGATTTCTTTCTCAGAGGTGTCGACCATATTAGCTTCGCCTTTATCGTTGATATGGCTTAGATTGCCAGAATTCATAGTGGCAATCCTAGCCAACGGAGGGTTGTTGGTGGGTTGGTGCAAACTGCAAAACCATCCGAATGCGCCAAACTTCTAAGCATTGCGCTTCCAAGGTATTTACCTATTTTGAAATGTCCTTTATCTAATGTTCCAAGTACCAATCTAGTGAAGCCAGGTTGGGCATCAAAAAGATCATCACTAGAAATTACAGGAAGCGGCAAATTTGGCTTTCCTAAAATACTGTTTATTAGCGGGGCTCCCAAAGTTAGCAATGCAACTACTGCTGATTGTGGATTGCCTGGCAAGCCAATTAATGGTTTTCCGTTCACCGTTGCTAGTAGTTGTGGATGTCCTGGACGCACAGCAACCTTATCTACATGTATAACGCCATTTAATTTGGCTATTGCAGTATGCAGAAAATCTCTAGGACCACCTGCAGTACCTCCAGTTGTCACCAAAATATCAAATTTCTTTGATGCTTCATCAATAGCAGAAATTGTTAAATCTAACTTGTCGGAAATATATTCAACCTGTAAAACTTCGGAGCCTAATTTTTCTAGCCATATAGGAATCTGCGGCCCTAATGAATCTCTTACAAATCCATTTTTTGGTATTCCGGAGAGTTGAATTTCATCGCCAAGCAGTAGTAGTCCAACTGTAGGACGTTTTGCTACCTCAATCTCATCGAAACCTGCAGCTGCTAAAAGACCGACCATGGCCGGTGTCAGCGTAGTGCCTTTTTCTACTAACACTTCATTTAATTTTGCTTCTTCACCGGCTGGACGAAAATCTTTTTCTTCAGAGGTTTCACCGCTAATTTGGTTGCCATTTACTGTTGCATTTTCCCAACGCAATATTCCAAATGCACCTTCTGGAATAACAGCGCCTGTAGCTATTCCTAATGCTTGACCAGGTTGTAGTTTTCCTTGGAAAGGTGCGCCTGCTTTTATTTCACCAATTAAATCCCATGGACTATTACCTGCCACCACATAACCATCCATTGCGCTAGTTATATATGTTGGTAAATCAACTAGAGATTTCGCATCAATCGCTAATACTCGATTATTTGATTGATTTATCGCAACTTTTTCAGTTGCACTTAAGCGGACCAACTTTGCTAAATCGGCAGCAGCTTCGCGTGCTTTATCCCAACTTGGCTCAATTAAGGTCATTGAGCCAATCTACTAGCCAAGTCAATCGCTTTTAACAGATCTTCTTGGGTATCAATGTCCAACAGGAACTCGGTTTCAGCCAATGGAACTTGGTTAATTCGCAAGTGGGCAACTAACTCCTTGAGTGACCTATTTTCAAGATTTCCTAATGCATTCAAGGCGCTTATTAACTTATCGCTCTTATAGAGCGCAGCTAACGGCTGCACTACTCCCTCACTATCAACTGGTAGTGCCGCATCATCAACCAGTGATTGCTCTAACTTTTCCAAAATTTTCGGAGCAAAAGGCATATCGGTAGCAAAAATTGCGACTAATTCTGTATCAACTACTTTCATGGCAGCTCCAATTGCTGATACTGGACCTCCGCCGATTGGTTCTTCACGTACGTAAATTGCTTTAACAGAAGTAGTCGGGCCAATGATTATCAATTCATCTAAATCTGTAGCCAATATTTCTAAGAGAGATTTGCCATTTATTTTTGCTTCAGCTTTATTTGAACCAAATCTTTTGCTAGTACCGCCAGTTAAAATAACTTTTTTCATTGCATGGCTTCTCTAAGCGGTTTACGTAGCAAGAAAACTATTAAAACCCCTATAGCTAACATAACTGCAGATAACACATACGCGGTATCTACATTTACATCTAATTCCTGGTAAATCAACATAGTCCAAGTTTGTGTTGTGCCTGGCAGAGAACCTGCAAACATTAAAGTTGCACCGAATTCTCCCATTGCTCTAGCCCAAGCCAATATCCCGCCGGTTGCAATTGCGCTCCTGGATTGTGGAATTGCAATCTTCTGAAAAAGTTCATTGCCACTTACTCGATCGATGATTGCAGCATCTTCAATCTCTTTTGGTAACTGCCTAAAATTTGATTCACAAATAAGAATTACGAATGGCATTCCTACAAAGATTCCAGCTAGAACTACTGCGCTTGTTGTAAATGGCATAGACCAGCCAGTTATTTCGAAAATAAATTTACCCAGCAGTCCATTCCTGCCCATGAGTGATATGAGCGCAATTCCTGCAACTGTAGGTGGCAAGACAATTGGCGCAAGAACTAAGGGACGAATTAAATTACTAATTCTGTTTGAACTTTTCGCCAAAATCCAAGCCAATGGAACTCCCAATGTGAGTGAAATTAAAGCAGCTAAGGTTGAGGTCCAAATAGATAATTTGATGGCTGTTAAATCAGAAAGTGACCCAAAAAAATTGCTCCAAGGAACTTTTGCAATCAAAGAAACCAATGGCGTAATAATGATTGCGGCCGCTGCAACCGACAAAATCTTGGTCATTATGCCAAATTTCACTTTGAATCAAACCCTTTGATTTGTAGGTAGTTAATGGCTGAACGCGAATTGATGAAATTCATAAAAGTATTAGCCCATCGATTCTTTTTCAATTGAACAATTTGATAGGTCGTTGATGCTGCTTGAAGATTTTTAAATTCTATTGCTCGTAAATTTTTATTAGCTAAAACATCCGTTCGATAAACAATAGCAGCATCTACTTCGCCTGCTAATAATTTTGCTAATACGCTCGAAGCTTTGGGTTCCAAGGAAACAGGTTTGGAAGTTACATTCTCTTCAGAAAGAGCTGCCTGCGCTACAGATCCACAAGGAACTTCAAGTGCACATTGAATCCACATCACCTCTTTACTATTTAGGTCAGAAATCTTCTTAATAAATGAACCCTTAGGAACTGCTAATACCAACCGATTAACTAAATAATCCCTTCCTCCAGGAAATGGTTCAGCTGAAATAAAAATATCAGCTGGTGCTCCAGACTTAATTTGTG
>JBEAMP010000012.1:0-3017 GCA_041165905.1 Actinomycetota bacterium | reverse complement strand
TGCGCCACTATCAGTATGGTGAAAATTCAAATTCCGTAATCTCTGTAATGCAATATTCTCTTTTCGAATTTTATTTAATTGGGCAATAAACGGCGCAAGCGATAAACCTTTCTTAGCGGCGCCTTCCCAATCACGATTTCGGATTTGGTACTTCTCGGATTCCCAATATTCTTCTTTGCCTTCAGCCAGCGGCTTTGATTCATACAGTTCATATCCGGCATACATTCCCCAAGATGGAGTAAGAGTTGCAGCAAGAACTGCACGAAGCGCAAACATGGCAGGGTTACCGCTTTGTAAGTGATACGGCAAAATGTCAGGAGTATTTACCCAGAAGTTTGGTCTGAAGAATGCGCTAGTCCAATGTGCAACTTCATTACCGTAATCCATAAGTTCTTGTTTGCTGGTTCGCCATGTGAAGTAGGTATATGACTGCTGAAAGCCTGCCTTTCCAAGAGTGTGCATCATTGCAGGTTTGGTAAATGCTTCAGCTAAGAAGATTACTTCTGGATATTCTTTGTAAATTGTCGCCATAACCTCTTGCCAGAAATGGACTGGTTTGGTGTGAGGATTATCGACGCGGAATATTTTTACACCTTTAGAAATCCAGAGACGCAAAATTCGAAGTGATTCATTTAGGATACCTTGATAATCCTGATCAAAATTTATTGGATAAATGTCCTGGTATTTCTTGGGTGGATTCTCAGCATAAGCAATAGATCCATCAGGGCGATGGCTAAACCATTGCGGATTGCTCTTTACCCAAGGATGATCAGGGCTAGCTTGCAGAGCGAAATCCATAGCAATTTCGATATCAAGTTTCTTTGCAGCTTTAACAAATTCTTCAAAATCTGACATCGTGCCAAGTTCAGGATTTATTGCATCATGTCCGCCATCTTTTCCACCGATTGCCCATGGCACACCAGGATCATTTGGACCAGGAGTTAAAGTGTTATTAGGTCCCTTTCGAAACTGCACCCCAATTGGATGCACTGGCGGAAGGTAGAGCACATCAAAACCCATCTCTTTTACACCCGCTAGACGTTTTTGAGCATTTTTAAAGTTGCCACCTTCAGAGCGTGGAAAGAATTCATACCAAGCGCCAATTAACGCTCTTTCCCGATCTGAACGCACAGGATAAGAATCTGATTTAGATACTAATCTCTTAAGTGGGTTTTTGTGGAAGTATTCACGTACTTCTTGAGAAGTGGCGGCAGAGAAACGAATCGCTGGATCTATTTTGGTATCGCGTAATTTTGTGACTAAAGGATTTAGTAAATTCTTTGCAGATTTATCAATTGAGATAGTTTCTTCAAATAACAATGCTCCAATTTCGCACATTAATTCAGAATCAACTTTTGCTGCAATTTTAATTTCACCGTCATGTTCCCAAGTTAAGAACGGGTGATCATAAGTTTCAATGTGAAAAGTAAATTCACCAAGCCCATTTGTATTGACCCAAGTTTCGAATCGGTTGGTTCCTGGTGCATTTTCATACATTATTGAGCGACAAATTTCTTTCCCGCTCGAATCAACAACAACAGCTTGAGCGCCGAAAGCATCGTGCCCTTCGCGAATAACAGTTGCTTCTACTTTAAATTTTTCAAACGGAATCGTCTTTACAGGGACAAACTCACCACCGAACCAGATAGTTGGGGAGATATCACTGGCAGGGATTCGATTGATCAACCGGAACCTTCCGTATTTCCTGGATCAGCGGCGCTGATATCGGCCAAACGGTACTTGTCTACAGCTTGCTGTACAAGAGATTCTTTAACTTCTCCGATCTTTGCAAGTTGTGCCAATGTCGCAACCACTATTGATTCGGCATCTACTTTGAAGTGGCGACGAAGCGCACCGCGAGTATCTGACAAGCCAAAGCCATCAGTTCCGAGAGATACGAAAGGTTGGCTAACCCAAGGTTGAATTTGATCCTGAACTGCGCGCATGTAATCACTTACTGCAACTACAGGTCCCTTTACGTCAGCTAATTTCCTTGAGATGTAAGCAGATTTCTTATCGCGTGGATAGAGCAAGTTATGGCGATCAATTTCAAGACCATCGCGACGTAGTTCGTTCCAAGAAGTTACGGACCAGACTGATGCGTAAACATCCCAATCTTTTTCAAGTAATTCTTGCGCCTTTAAAGCGGCATTAACTGCAACGCCCGATGCCAGAATATTTGAACGTCGCTTACGACCTTTCGAATCTTTCAGTAGATAAATTCCATGAAGAATTCCGTCAACATCAACACTCTCTGGTTCTGCAGGTTGTGCATATGGCTCGTTGTAAACAGTTAAATAATACATAACGTTTTCAGAATCTTCACCGTACATACGACGCAAGCCATCTTTAACAATATGGCCAATTTCGTATGCATAAGCTGGGTCATAGGAAACTATTGCTGGATTAGTTGCAGCTAATAGTTGTGAATGACCATCTTCATGCTGAAGACCTTCGCCATTTAGCGTGGTTCTACCTGCTGTTGCACCCAAAATAAATCCACGCGTCATTTGATCTGCAGCTGCCCAGAATGCATCTCCGGTGCGCTGGAAACCGAACATTGAGTAGAAGATATAAATAGGAATCATTGGTTCGTCATGCGTTGAATATGAAGTACCAACAGCGGTAAATGACGCAGTTGATCCGGCTTCATTGATACCTTCATGCAGGATTACACCAGTTGGCGCTTCTTTATAAGAAAGCATCAATTCACGGTCCACAGAAATATATTTTTGACCATTCGGATTATAAATTTTCATCGTAGGGAACAATGAATCCATACCAAATGTGCGCGCCTCATCAGGAATGATTGGCACAATTCTTGGACCAATTCCTGGATCTTTTACTAAATCCTTGAGTAGACGAACAAAAGCCATAGTGGTAGCAACTTCTTGTTGACCAGAACCACGTTTTACAGATTCATAAGCATCATCAGCAGGAAGGGTTAAAGGCTTTGATTTTGCACGGCGAGATGGAATCGGACCACCTAACGCTGCACGACGTTCCATTAAATATTT
>JBEAMP010000011.1:0-5955 GCA_041165905.1 Actinomycetota bacterium | reverse complement strand
TCTCTGTTGCCGCGCAACTTTCAGGATTACATCCGCAAACACTTCGTCAATACGATCGTTTAGGTTTAGTTTCTCCAGATCGCACCAGCGGACGTAATCGCCGTTACTCATTAAGAGATATTGCGCTACTTCGAAATGTTACCAAGTTGGTCGAAGAAGGTATCAACCATGTTGGTATCAAGCGGATCATCGAATTGGAATCAGCAATGGCTAATCTTTCAATTGAAGTTGCAAAACTTCGAATTGAAGTAGATGAACTGATGCGACGCGATAACAATGTAATTGTTTATAAAAACGAGAAAGAATAGGCTCCGCCATATGTCAGCTAAAGATCAATTACGCGAAGAAATCATTAAAAAGGCTGTGGTCCACGGGAAAGTTATTCTTTCAAGTGGCAAAGAGGCTGATTACTATGTTGATTTACGTCGCGTAACTCTTGATCATGTGGCAGCGCCGCTAATCGGCGAAGTGATGCTCGAACTTACAAAAGATTTAAATTACGACGCCGTCGGTGGTTTAACACTTGGCGCAGATCCAGTGGCAACTGCGATGATGCATACGGCTGCAAAACAGGGCAAAAAACTAGATGCCTTTGTAGTTCGCAAAGCTGAAAAAGCCCACGGTTTACAGCGTCGAATCGAAGGGCCAGACGTAAAGGGTAAGCGCGTTCTAGCAGTTGAAGATACTTCTACTACTGGTGGTTCAGTGCTAACTGCAGTTGAAGCGCTAAATGAAGCTGGCGCAATTGTGGTTGGCGTTGCCGTTATCGTCGAACGTGGCGCAGCACCAAAGATTAAGGAAGCTGGTTTGGAATACCGAGCCGCTTATCAACTAAGCGATCTTGGTCTTAATTAACTTAAATTGCGCTTGGTATTAATCTCTTTTATTACTTCGATTGCAACTGGCACCAAGCTAAAGAGAATAATTAAACCAATAATCGGCAATAGATATTTATCTACGCTACCTGAAATTTTATCGCCCAAGAAAAGTCCAAGGCCTATTACCGATTGCGTCCAGATAATTGCGCCAATTACATTGTAAATAAAGAATTGGCGCGCTGGGATTTTAATAATGCCGGCTAATGGATTTATCAAAGTTCTGACAAAAGGAATATATCTAGAGAAAATTAAAGCTTTACCGGTACCGTACTTATTAATCCACTTTTCAGTAACTTGCACTCTTCTTTGATTAAAGAAACGACCATCTGGACGATCAAAGTAACGTGGACCAACTTTCGCGCCAAACCAATATCCAACCTGTGAACCAACGATTGCAGAGATTGGTGCGCCAATCATCAACGGCAGAACCGGTAGATGAGTACCAAGAATTTCTTGCGCAGATCCTGATGCCGCAAGGCCGGCAATAAATAGCAATGAATCACCAGGAAAGAAAAGCCCGATTAGTAAGCCAGTCTCAGCAAAGATAATTCCTAATACTCCAAGTAGCCCAAGCGTGGTGACAATCGAATGCGCATCAAAGAGATTGGTCATGTGCCAACCTTATACATATATATTTCTCCCTCATATGCGCATGCGACCAAAGAAACATTTCACCCCAGAAAATAACTGGATAAATGACCCAAATGGGCTGATTTTTCACGGCGGTCAATACCATCTATTTTTTCAACATAATCCATTTGAAAATAAATGGGGCCATATGTCTTGGGGCCATGCAGTATCTACAGATTTAATTAATTGGAAAGAATTACCAGTTGCTATCCCAGAGCAATCAGATCACGCGATTTTCTCTGGCAGCGCAGTATTTGATGATGCAAACAATCGGTTAGTCGCAATTTACACCGGCCATTGCGAAGGAAATCAAAGTCAGTATTTATCATTTTCATATGATGGCGGGCTAACTTGGAGTGAAAATCTAAAAGTGCTTGATTTAAATATGGCAGATTTTAGAGATCCCAAGGTTTTTAAATACCAAGACCGTTGGATTATGTCAGTGGCAAAATCTAAAGAGTTTAAAGTAGCTTTCTTTGAATCCAAAGATTTAATTAATTGGAACCACTTAAGCGATTTTCATTCACCAGAGATTACTGATATCTATGAATGCCCAGATTTATTTAAGTTAGACAATAAATGGGTTTTGATTATCAGTACCCATCCTGGCGGACTTTACGGTGGATCAGGTAGTAGATATTTAATTGGACAATTTGATGGTAAAGAATTCATTCCCGAAACCAGAGCAGAATTTTTAGATTATGGACCTGATTACTATGCTGCAGTAACTTTTAATAATTCAAGTGAACGAATTTCAATTGGCTGGATGAATAATTGGCTTTATGCAAATGATCGCAAATTAGAAATCTGGAATGGCTCTATGTCCGCAGCCCGTAAATTAAAAATCGAAAATGGAAAACTAATTCAAACTTTTATCGGCGAGACCGAAAACTTCCATACCGATGCAAATGAATTTGAATTTAAGTATTCAAATGGTTCGCTGAAATTTAAACGCAGTAAAAATCATTTAATTGTTGACCGCAGTGAGCTTTGGGATTCAGAAATTACTACTTTTTCGATTCCTGCCGCTGGCCCAGTGACCATAAAGGCGCTCTTTGATGCCGGCTCGATAGAATTGGACATTAACGGCAAGCTAGCCACCGCCTTGATAAGCGTTGGGGCCGAGACCCCGGTATTCCGCCCGATTTGAGCGTATTTCTAACTGAAAAACTTATGTAACAACCCCTGTAATCGTTACAGAGTATTGACCCCATTTCTATTTATTTACATCTAGCGGGTAGGTAATTTTCGCACCATGCGGCGATGTACGTATTCGACGCATACCCCTTGAAAGGATCCTTAATGAAGAAAAAAATTGGCGTACTAGCTGCAGCTGCACTTGTTGCAACAGCAGTAGTTATTCCATCAACAGCATCTGCTGCTGCTTGCCCAAAGAAGGCGACAGTAACAATGCTAGGAACAATCAAACCTGAAATTCAGAATGAGTTCTTAGCTGCTGTTAAGTCATACAACTCAAGCCAGAAGTGCTACACAGTTAAGTCAATTCCTGGCGATCGTAAACTTACATTCCTTCAGAACGTGACACCGATGTATGCAGCGAAGAACGCTCCTACAATCATGTACACACTGCAAGAGATTCCAGATATGGCTGACAAGGTTATGGACTGGAAGGGTTCAAAGCTTGCTGGTCTAGTATCAAAGGACCTATTAGCTGCTGCGAACATTGGCGGCAAGCAGGTTGGTGTTCCATCAACAGCTGAAGCTTTCGGTCTTCTATACAACAAAACTGTTCTAGATAAGGCTGGCGTTGATCCTAAGAAGATCAAGACTCGTTCAGATCTAGAAGCAGCATTTAAGAAGGTACAAGCATCAGGTACAGGAGCAGTTCGCTTCTCAGCTATCTGGTGGTCACTTGGTGCACACTTCTCAAATATCTATTTCACAAACGCAGCTAAGACTCAAGAAGGACGTCTAAAAGTTCTTGATGCAATGGCTGACGGTTCAAAGAACCTAATGGCAGATCCAGTGTTCAAGAATTATCTTGCAACATTTGAATTGCTAAAGAAGTACAACCAAGCAAAGCCAAATACAACTGACACCGAATACGATGCATCAGTTGCAGACCTTGCTTCAGGTAAGGCTGGCTTCTGGTTCATGGGTAACTGGGCAGAACCAAACTTGCTACAGGCTTCACCAAATACAAACTTCGGCATCATGCCACTACCAATCAGCGATACCGCTGGTACATACGGAAATGATTCAATTTCTGTAGGTATTCCTGGCTACTTCATGATCGATGCAAAGCAGTCAACAAAGGAAGAGCGCGCTGGCGCAGTTGACTTCCTAACTTGGCTGTACACATCAGCTAAGGGTCAGAAGTTTGTTGCTGGTCCAATCGAAGAAGGCGGAATGAACTTCATCCCTGTTTACAAGGGCTTCAAGGTTCAGCCAAAGACATTCATGGCTAAGGAAATCTCAAGCTATGTTGTTGGTGGAAAGACACTTTCTTGGATGAACACCTACTACCCAGCAGGTGGACAGGACAAGTACGGCGCATCAGGTCAGAAGTTAATGACTGACACCATCACAGGTGAGCAGTATGCAACTGAACTACAAGATGCATGGAAGGGCTCCGTCAAGACCTGGCGTGGCGTTGCGAAGTAATTCGTAATCCTTTCGATTAGTTAATTAGTCGAGGTCATCCTGGGGTTTATTCCTCAGGGTGACCTCGCTAGTATTTATAGGTAGCTATCAGCAACAAAAGTTTTAACAAAGGTAAATAAATGCATTCAAGACATGGCCTTAGAAGATTTGGAATGTTTGCTGCTATACCACTTGCAGTTTTCTCAGTGGTTTTGATTTATCCCTTTGCACAAGGCCTTTTCTTAACTTTTACAAACTGGGATGGTTTTGAATACGACAAGTTTGCTGGAATTAGTAATTACACAAAGTCCTTCAAAGATCCAGAATTCTGGTCAACTTTAGTATTCACAGCAAAGTTTGTATTGGTTTCGCTAGTTTTAGTTAACTTGGTCGCATTTGGCATCGCACTTTTAGTGACTGCAAAACTTCGCAGTTCAAATATTTTTAGAACTTTTTTCTTTGTACCAAACCTAATTGGTGGTGTGGTACTTGGTGTTATTTGGCAATTTATTTTCAACACCGCACTTGTTTCATTGGCAACTAAATTTAGTTGGCCGGTTTTTACCGAATCATGGCTAAATCAAACAGGTACCGCTTTCTGGGCGCTGATTATTGTGACCGTCTGGCAGATGTCCGGTTACATGATGATTATTTACATTACTGGTTTAATTAGTATCGAACACGATGTGTTAGAAGCAGCCACAGTCGATGGTGCTTCGCCACTTAGAACATTGCTTGCCATCAAAATCCCATTAATGGCGCAAGCTTTTACCATCTCGCTCTTCTTAACTCTGCGCGGCGGATTTATGGCTTATGACGTAAACGTGGCACTCACTGGCGGTGGCCCATTCCGCACCACCGAATTGATTTCTATGCATATTTTCCAAGATGCATTCGCTTTCGGAAATTTCGGAACTGGACAATCTAAAGCGGTTGTTATGTTTTTGATTGTGTCCATCGCCGCGCTGGTCCAAGTATCTATCAGCAAGCGTTATGAGGTGCAGCGATGAGCCAGACCCGTAAAATAACTAAACGAATCATTTTTACAGTTGGATTAATTCTCTCTGTCTCTTACTTCCTGCCTTTCGTATTGGTATTTATCAATGCATTTAAAGGTAAGTATGAAATTTTGGCAGATCCACTTTCATGGCCAAAAGTTGCTACCTGGGATAATTTCCAGCAGGCAATGGAGAAGATGAATTTCTTCAGATCGCTGACTAACTCAATCATTATTACGGTTATAAGTGTTTCAATTTTGATTGTCTTCTCTTCGATGCTTGCATATTACTTAGCTCGCACCAAGACCAAGTTATCTAAATTTATTTTCTTAGTATTAGTAGCTTCGATGATTGTGCCTTTCCAAGCGCTGATGATTCCGTTCATGTCTATCTTCGCGCAGTTCGTATCCTTAAATAACCGAGTTGCTTTAATATTTTTCTACCTTGGTTTTGGTGTTGCACTCTCAACATTCTTGTATCACGGATTTATTTCAAAGATTCCAACTGAATTAGATGAAGCTGCGGCCGTAGATGGCGCTACAGATTTTGTAATTTTCTGGCGAATCATTTTCCCAATGCTTCGTCCAATCACAGCGACTGTTTCGATTGTTAATTCACTTTGGATCTGGAATGACTTCTTGTTACCAAGACTTGTACTTACACAAGAGACTCAAACTTTGCCGCTTTCTACCTATCTTTTCTATGGTCAGTATTCAACTGAATATGGCCAAGCAATGGCAGGTCTGCTCCTTGCGGTACTTCCAATCATCATCTTCTATTTAATCCTGCAGAAGCAGTTCATCTCAGGTATATCCCAAGGCGCGGTTAAATAGTTAAACTGCCTG
>JBEAMP010000010.1:0-12825 GCA_041165905.1 Actinomycetota bacterium | reverse complement strand
CATGCGTTGATGGCAACACTAATGTGGACCAAGTTGTTAAAAATACATTAATTGTTCTGGATGCCGCTGGTGCAGGAGATATCCCCGTTGCTAAAGGCGCTACCCGACCATTAGTTGAAGAACCTCTTTATGCAGAACATATTCATGGAGCCGATGGAATGGGCGATTTGGGACTACCAGAGTCAAAACGAAAAGTAGATTCCAGAAGCGCAGTTGATCTTTTACGTGATCTTGTCGAAGGTAGTAAAGAAGCTGTAACACTTGTACCAGTTGCGCCACTTACAAATATTGCAAATTTCATCACCACTTACCCTGAAAGCGCTAAGAAATTGAAAGAAATTTGCCTAATGGGTGGATCTGCTTCTGTTGGAAATGCAACTGCAATGGCGGAATTTAATATTTGGCATGATCCAGAAGCGGCTGACATTGTTTTTAGAAGTGGAATTCCAATCACCATGTATGGATTAGATGTTTTTTATCATCCGCTGGTAACAGAATCTGAAGCGGTTCAATTGCAGAAAAGTCCTAATCAATCTGCTCAATTTGCTGGAAAATTACTACTGGCTTGCATTAAGAGATTAAAGCAAAATGTAACTCTTGGTGATTACGGCGCGGTTGCTGCAGTGCTTCGGCCGGCACTTTTGAAAACTGAGGTCTTTGATGTTGGGGTAGAAGTAGCGCACGGGTTGGTTCGTGGGATGACTGTTGTTGATCGCCGACCGCGCCTTGAATTAATGATTGAACCAAGGAGAATTCCAGGCGCTGCGCGCACAAATGTGGTTTTAGACCTGGATGGCAAAGCCTTTAAGGATCTGTGGTTTACGACGGTAGATTCAAACTGGATTTAAATACCAATTGTGTGCCAAACAGTTTTGGCTTCCATAAAAGCCAAAATTCTCGCTGGATTTTTGATTTTGCCAAATGAATGAATTCGTTTTAGATTTTCAGCGCCAGCAACTTTTAATTCGCCTTGGCTTTTTGCGCCTGTGATATCTAAACCATCAATGTCCATATGAGATGCCATCCAAGGTGCTAACTCATTTACTTTTCCAGTGAGAATATTTAAAACACCTGCAGGTAGATCGCTGGTTGCAAGTACTTCGGCAAAACTCATCGCAGGAATTCCAAGCGCATCAGGCGCCAAAACAACTGCAGAATTTCCACTTGAAATTACTGACATTACAGAATCAATAAATTCTAAGAAATTTGGTTTAGAAATTACTCCAACTACTCCAAGCGCTTCTGGGGTGGTGAAATTGTAAAATGGACCTGAAACAGGATTAGTCACACCATCTAGAGCAGATAATTTATCGGTCCATCCGGCATACCAAACTATTAAATCGACAGCCTCAGATAATTTAGTTTTATCACCAATTGCTTTTAGCTCAGTTTCAAATTGCTCACTACGCCCTTCAAGCATCTCTGCAATTCGATAAAGAATTTGCCCACGAAGGTATGCGGAAGAACTGCTCCACTTTCCAAATGCAGCGCGAGATGCAACGACTGCATCTCGTAGATCTTTACGAGATGCTAAGGCTGGGTTTGCAATAAATTGACCCTTAGCATTCTTAACTTCATAAACTCTGCCAGATTCAGAGCGTGGAAAAGCGCCATTAATATAAAGTTTGTAAGTTTTCTTCACATCAATTCTTGACATCACTTCACCTGCTCTTTTGACTTTAAATAACCTTTAAGACCGTGTCTGCCACCTTCGCGACCCCAGCCAGATTCCTTATAACCACCAAATGGAGAAGCTGGATCAAATTTATTGAAAGTGTTTGCCCAAATAACGCCAGCGCGAAGTTGCTCTGCTGCCCAAAGAACCTTAGAACCTTTCTCGCTCCAAATACCTGCAGAGAGCCCAAAAGGAGTGTTATTTGCCTTTTCAATTGCCTCTGATGGAGTGCGGAAAGTTAATACGGAGAGCACTGGGCCAAAAATTTCTTCCCGAGCAATTCGGTGCGCCTGCGTTACGCCTGTAAAAATCGTTGGAGCAAACCAAAAGCCATTCTTAGGCATTTCGCACTTAGGTGACCAAGCTTCGCTACCTTCAGCGCTTCCAGATGCTGCTAATTCTTTGATTTTTTCTAACTGCGCTTTTGAATTGATTGCACCAATATCAGTGTTCTTATCTAGTGGATCACCAAGTCGAATTTTCTCCATGCGGTTTTGTAATTTCTTGATTACTTCATCAGCCACATTTTCTTGTACTAAAAGTCGCGAACCTGCACAACAGACATGGCCTTGATTAAAGAAAATACCATTCACAATACCTTCTACAGCTTGATCAATTGCCGCATCTTCAAAAACTATATTGGCGCCTTTACCACCCAATTCGAGCGTAGCAACCTTCTTGGTGTCGGCAATTGCTTTAGCAATTAATTTGCCGACTTCAGTTGATCCAGTAAATGCAATCTTTGCAATTCCAGGGTGATTAACAATTGCGGCACCAGTTTCGCCAGCTCCTGTAACAATGTTTACAACGCCTGCCGGTAATTCTGCCTGTTGGCAAACTTCAGCAAATAAAAGTGCAGTCAAAGGAGTGCTCTCTGCTGGTTTTAAAACCACTGTATTACCTGCAGCTAGCGCCGGAGCGACCTTCCAAGCAAGCATTAGTAGAGGGAAATTCCAAGGGATTATTTGGCCAACAACTCCATATGCTTTAGGAGCTGATCCAACACCAACATAATCTAATTTATCTGCCCAACCGGCATGATAGAAAAAGTGCGCTGCAACTAGTGGAATATCAATATCTCGTGTTTCACGAATAGGCTTTCCATTATCCATAGTTTCGAGAACTGCGAATTCGCGTGCACGTTCCTGCAAAATACGCGCTATTCGGTATAAATATTTTCCACGTTCGGCTCCTGACAATTTAGACCATACCTTTGTATAGGCCACTTGTGCAGCCTGAACGGCTTTATCAATATCACTTTTATCGCCACTTGCTACATGCGAGAGAACTTCTTCTGTTGCTGGATTGATTGTTGCAAAATGCTTTTTGCCCTTAACGAATTTTCCGTTAATGAAATGTCCGTATTCTTTCTGAATTTTGACGATTGACTTAGATTCAGGGGCTGGCGCGTATTCAAAAGTCATTAATCCACCGTTACGTAGTTAGGGCTCTCATAGTAGCCATCGGTTAGCTTCATTCGTTGCAACAACAAATCATTAAGTAGCGCACTTGCGCCAATTCGGAAATATTTATTTGTTAGCCAATCGGGTCCGGCAATCTCATTAACTAGAACTAATTGCTTGATTGCATCTTTAGTCGTGCGAATGCCACCCGCTGGTTTAACTCCAATTTGATGGCCTGTAATAGCTCGGAAATCTCTAACTGCTTCTAACATAATCATTACTACTGGTGGGGTAGCAGCAGGTGCAACTTTGCCGGTAGAAGTTTTTATGAAATCGCTACCAGCCAACATCGCTAAATAAGATGCTTTTCGTACGTTGTCATAAGTAACAAGCTCGCCGGTTTCGAAGATTACTTTCAAATGAGCTTTATCTCCGCAGATCGCTTTAATTTTCACAATCTCATCAAAGACTTCACCTAAACGACCTGAGAGAAATGCGCCACGATCAATCACCATATCTATTTCAGTAGCTCCCGCATCGATGGCATCTTGCGTATCTTGTAATTTAACCGCCATAGATGCTCTACCTGAAGGGAAAGCTGTTGAAACTGCAGCCACTGGAATATCTTTACCACCAATTAAATCCAGGTGATTGCGCGCAATTTTGACCATATCGTTATATACGCAAACTGCACCGACGCTGGGCACAGTTAAATCGGTGGGATCAGGGCGAACTGCTTTTGTACAGAGCGCTTTAACTTTTCCAGGAGTATCTGCACCTTCCAAAGTTGTTAAATCAACCATTGAAATAGCGGTATCAATTGCCCATGCCTTACTTGAAGTTTTAATGCTGCGAGTACCGAGCATGGCTGCGCGAGCATCCGCACCTACTTGATCTACCGGTGGAAGATTATTTAGAAATGACTTTAGGGAGCTTTCAGAGCCATCGACTAGCCCAAAGAAATGCATCAAAGCCTCCCTGCTTATTTGAGCAATTCTTTCAGTGGTCCACGTAAAGTGGCAAGTTTCTCAAATGCCTGCTCTTCTGTGGCGGCAATTACTTCGATGTAACACTTTAATTTGGCTTCTGTTCCTGAAGGGCGAACAATGACTCGAATATCGCCAAGCCAAATGCGAAGACCATCTGTAGGAGGCAAATCGCCAGTTGGCTTTGCAAGATCATCAATTGAAGTGACTTGAAAACCTGCAATCTCTTTTGGAGGATTATTTCGGAACTTATCTAATACCGCTCCAACTAATTTAATATTTTCAACACGAATCGAAATCTGTTCGGTGGCATGGAATCCAATTATTTTCCAAATTTCTTGCAAGCGGTCATAAATAGTTTGACTTTTAGAAGCTAACTCTTCGGCTAATTGCGCCAAAGCAATAGCTGCACTTACTCCATCCTTATCTGAAACAGTAGCTGAATCAACAGAATAACCAATTGCCTCTTCGTACGCAAAAGCTAAATTTGGAATCTGTGCAAGATACTTAAATCCAGTTAATGTTTCCTGAAAATTTCGTCCATAATGTTTACAAATTTTGCTAAGACCCGAAGAAGATACGATTGAATTTCCATAATTCCCATTATTTGTGCGGGCAATCCAATCTCCGAGCAAAATTCCTAACTCATCACCTTTGAGCATTCGCCATCCATGTTTAGGGTCATTAATTGCTGCAGCGCATCGATCTGCGTCAGGATCATTGGCTATAACTAAATCAGCTCCGATTGATTTAGCCTTAGCCAAACTAAGATCAATTGCACCAGGTTCTTCTGGGTTGGGAAAAGAAACAGTTGGAAAATCTGGATCTGGTTGTGCCTGTTCTTCCACCAATATTGGTTGATTGAAGCCAGCTTTCTTAAAAACAGCTTGAACTGTTTCTAGGCCCACTCCGTGCATTGCGGTATATACAATTTTTAATTTGCCGGGTGTCTTTCCGATTATCGCGGTTCGGGCAACATAATCATCAAAAACATCATCATTTAAATTTTTCCATTTACTTCCTCTAGGTTGGCTCTTTAAAGAAGTAATTTTGTCGATTTCGGCCGAGATTAATTTATCTGTTGGAGTGATGATTTGGGACCCTTGATAATTAATGCTATCAACTGCAGCATTTAAATAGACTTTATAACCATTATCCATCGGTGGGTTGTGGCTCGCAGTAACCATAATTCCAACGTGGGCGCCTAACTTTTTAACTGCATAGGCGAGCACTGGAGTTGGAAGAGGTCTAGGCAGGACACTTACTTCAATACCTGCGCCGCTTAGAATCTCTGCACTCTCTTTAGTGAAATCTTCAGATCCGTAACGTGCATCTCGTCCGATAACTGCCGAAGTTAAATTTCGCTGCTTCATATATTGTGCAATTGCAGCTGCCGTCCTTCCAACAACAGCACGGTTCATTCCTGACGGACCCGGAGCAATTGGACCTCGAAGACCAGCGGTACCGAAAGTTAAGAAACCATTAAATAATTTATTTAATGTAACTTCATCATTTGAATCTAAAAGTTTCTGTAATTCTGCAGCAGTTTTTGGATCTGGATCATCAGCAATCCAATTCTCGATTTCGACTCGATTCACGTACCTAATCTAATTTAGTCAGCAATTTCGCACAAACGTGTACCGCTTGCGACAGTTTCACCAATTACAGCTAATAATTTAACGATCTTTCCCGATTTGTGAGCTGTAAGAGGCTGCTCCATCTTCATTGCCTCAAGCACGAAGATCAAATCGCCCTTTTCAACAGAATCTCCATCTTTAACTGCAATTTTCACAACTGTCCCTTGCATAGGAGCGAGTAGACCATCTCCGGTAGCACCGCCGCTTGCACCTTTTCTTGCGCGATGGCGTTTATGAACTGGTTCAGGAGCATGTACTAAAACTTCAAATCGATGGCCATTTACTTCAGTAATTATGTGCTCGGGCGCTGCATGCGTCTGTACAACTGGCGCGCTAGCTTTGTATTCAGGAATTTCATTCACAAATTCATTTTCAATGTAACTGGTGTACACCTTAAAGTTTTTTGTGTAATTATCATCCTCAAGAATCGCTCGATGAAAGGGAAGTGCAGTTGCTAGCCCTTCGATCTTGAACTCTTGCAAAGCGCGTCTAGAACGACTGATTGCTTCTTCACGGGTACTTCCAGTCACAATTAATTTTGCAAGTAAGGAGTCGAAATTCCCGCCAATAGAATCATCTTTTTGAAAGCCAGCATCTACTCGTACACCAGGTCCAGTTGGCAATTGCCATTGAGTAATTTGACCTGGGGCTGGTAAAAAGCCGCGCCCTGGATCCTCTCCGTTAATTCGAAATTCAATTGAATGTCCTCTAATTTCAGGATCGCCAAAACCTAGAGTTTCACCCTCGGCGATTCGGAATTGTTGACGAACTAAATCAAGCCCTGTTACCTCTTCAGATACAGGATGTTCCACTTGTAGTCGAGTATTTACTTCAAGGAAAGAGATGGTTCCATCAAGCCCGACTAAGAATTCGCAAGTACCAGCTCCTACATAACCAGCTTCTTTCATGATCGCTTTACTTGCGCGGTATAACTCTTCATTCTGTTCTTTACTTAAGAATGGTGCAGGCGCTTCTTCAACAAGCTTTTGGTGGCGACGTTGTAATGAACAATCTCGTGTTGAAACAACAACCGCATTACCTTGTTTATCAACGAGAACTTGAGTTTCGACATGTCGAGGTTTATCTAAATATCTTTCGACAAAGCATTCGCCTCTTCCGAATCCAGCTATCGCTTCTCGGACAGCAGATGCATAAAGTTCGGGGATTTCTTCAAGAGTTCGAGCAACTTTAAGTCCGCGACCTCCACCTCCGTGAGCAGCTTTAATTGCAACCGGTAGGCCATGCTCTTTTGCAAATGCAATAACTTCTTCATGTGATGAGACGGGATCTTTAGTACCTGCAACCAATGGTGCGCCAGCCGCAGATGCAATTTTTCTAGCAGAAACTTTATCGCCAAGAGCACGAATTGCCGCTGGTGGTGGACCAATCCAAATTAAACCAGCATTAATTACTGCTTCTGCAAAATCAGCATTTTCAGATAGGAAGCCATATCCAGGATGGACTGCATCTGCGCCGGATTCTTTTGCAGCGTTAATTATTTTTTCGATATTTAGATATGTCTGTGCTGCAGTTAAACCTTTTAGAGAATAGGCGGCATCAGCCATTGAAGTATGAATAGAAGTGCGGTCTTCATCTGAATAAACCGCAACAGATTCGATTCCGTGATCTCGGCAAGCGCGAATAACTCGAACCGCAATTTCGCCACGGTTAGCGATTAGTACGCGTTTCATTTTGCTCCGATCTTCTTAGCTATTGGCCACGGATAGCCTAAGTGTTCCAAACTCTTTCGCAAATAGGCCATAGAAATTCCGACCACATTTGTGTAATCACCATTGATTCCTGCAATTAAAGGAGAACTGAAGCCATCTAAGGTAAAGCCTCCCGCGACTTTTAATGGTTCACCAGTGGCTACATAATCCTTAATTAACTCTTCATCTAATGTTTCAAAAGTTACTGAAGTTGTCACTCTGTCAGCTAATTCTCGGCCCTGTTTTGTGTCAATAACGCAATGTCCAGTGTGTAAGAGACCAGTTTTTCCACTCAAACGTTTTGCGCGCTCAATCGCAATTTCAGCAGTTGCTGGCTTACCAAAAGATTCGCCTTCAAATTCAAAAGTAGAGTCGCAAGCAATGATGATTGAATCGCCATTGACCATTTCTCTTACTGTATGAGCTTTTGTTATAGCAAGCGCAATTACCATGTCTACCGGGGTCATAGAATTAAAATGTTCGGTCTCTTCGTTAACATTGCTAACGATAATTTCTGGATGCAATCCAGCACTCTCGAGTAAACGTTTACGAGATGGGGATTGAGATGCAAGAATCAAACGCATTTTAAATATTTCGTCCTGCACCAAACTTAATTGATTGTGGCATAGGGGCACGCATGATTGGTTGGGCCCAAGTGCTACGCTTAACTACTGGATCTTTTTCAACTCTTTTATGTTGATTTAAAACTTGCGTCAGAATCGCCAACTCTTCATTGCTTGGATTTCCACTTACAATTGTAAATTTAACCGTCATAGCGGGATATTTCCGTGTTTACGTGGCGGCAAAGAATCACGTTTAGTTTTAAGAGTACGAAGAACTTTTGTAATATATTCACGAGATTGATTTGGCTCAATGACAGCATCAACAATTCCGCGTTCTGCAGCATTGTAAGGATTGGCAAGCGATTCGTTATATTCAGCAACTAACTGAGCTCGTAAAGCTTCAGGATCTTTAGCTTCGGCAATCTCTTTGCGATAAAGAATATTAACCGCACCTTGAGCACCCATAACCGCAATTTCAGCTGTTGGCCATGCAAAAACTACATCTCCGCCAATTTGTTTAGAACCCATGACGATGTATGCGCCACCATATGCTTTGCGAGTTACAAGCGTTACTAGAGGCACCGTTGCTTCTGCATAGGCATAAAGTAATTTGGCGCCGCGGCGAATGATGCCATCCCATTCCTGCTCTGTTCCTGGAAGAAAACCTGGAACATCTACAAGGGTGACAATTGGAATATTAAAGGCATCGCAGAAACGTAAGAATCTGGCAGCTTTTTCAGAAGAATCTATATCTAAAGTTCCGGCTAACTGCTGTGGTTGGTTTGCAATTATTCCAACAGTTTCGCCTTCAATTCGACCATAACCAACAATGATATTTGGTGCAAAGTTTGCATGAATTTCTAAGAATTCTCCTTCATCAAGCAAAGCATGTATAACAGTCTTCATGTCATAAGGTTGATTAGGTGAATCTGGAATTAAAGTATCAAGCGCAGTATCAGTAGCTTTACGTGCAAGTGTTTCGGTAGCAGGTAAATGTGGAGCTCCATCCATATTGTTACTAGGCAAATAGGAAAGAAGCGCTTTTACATAATCAATTGCATCTTCCTCAGATTCCGCTAAATAATGTGCGTTACCAGTCTTAGATGCATGAGTATGTGCACCGCCTAGTTCTTCCATGCCCACTTCTTCACCAGTTACAGTCTTAATAACATCTGGTCCGGTGATAAACATGTAAGACTTTTCGTTGACCATAACAGTGAAATCTGTAAGCGCAGGAGAGTAAGCCGCACCTCCAGCACATGGCCCAAGAATTAAAGTAATTTGTGGGATTACACCTGATGATCGAGTATTCAAGCGGAATATATGGCCATATCCACCGAGTGCTTGTACACCTTCTTGAATTCTTGCTCCACCTGAATCATTAATGCCAATTAAAGGCACTCCATTTTTAAGAGCGAATTCCATAATTTTTCGAATTTTTTCAGCCATTACTTCGCCGAGCGAACCACCGAAAATTGTAAAATCTTGCGAATAAACTGCGACGCTGCGACCGTCAATAGTTCCAAAACCAATAACTACACCATCTCCGTATGGACGATTTTTCTCCATTCCAAATGAATAGGAACGATGGCGAGCAAACTCATCCATCTCTTGGAAGGAACCTTCATCTAATAGCAGCGCAATTCGTTCGCGCGCAGTCAGCTTGCCCTTTGCATGTTGCTTAGTCACGGCAGTTTCAGATGCCGCGTGTACCGCCTCATCCAGCCTTGCGCGTAAATCTTCAATTTTGCCAGCTGTAGTTTTCAGATTCTTGCTCATGGGCTTACCGTACCTGCTGTGGGTATCGAAGCGCTAAAAGTCGAAGCTATAAATTTAAAAGTTACGCAGTACTGGTCAGTAAGCGTGACGGAAGAAACTACCTCGACCCAGTTTGATTTAGCTTCGAATTTCGAAGCCGGAAAAGTTTTAGTTGCTGAATATCAGAGTTCAGGTCGCGGCAGATTAGATCGTAAATTTGAAGTACCGCCACGAAAAGGTTTAACTTTTTCTTTTGCAATTGATTCAAATAAATACGAAAATAATTTTGGATGGATACCACTTATTTCGGGTTTAGCAGTTGCTCGTGCAATTAATAATTTTGTTGGAAGAGAATTAGTTGAAGTTAAATGGCCAAATGATTTATTAATTGATGGCAAGAAGCTAGCTGGAATATTAAGTGAAAAAAATGAAAAAGGGATTATCGTTGGTATCGGAATAAATATTTATCAGACGCAGGATGAACTCCCTATAAAAGATGCAATCTCACTGTCCATGAAAGTCGAAATCGATCGAAGCGAACTATTAATTGCAATTTTAAATGAGCTTGGTGCTACCTTGAACAATATTGAGGCAGAGAAAAATATCTATCGCGATAAATGCGTCAGTATTGGTAAGCAGGTGAGCGCTACTTTGCCATCCGGGGAAGTTATTCAAGATTTTGCAACTGGAATTTCAAATGAAGGTGCGCTCTTGCTGAATACTCGTGAAATTAGGGTAGGAGATATTGTTCATTTAAGATAAGAGCGTGAAGACATTTCCACGTGTTGGAGTTATCGGCTCGGGCCAGTTGGCACAGATGACTTTAGCGCCAGCAGCAGCGCTCGGAATTGAATTAATTACCTTAGCAAATTCTTCTGAAGACTCAGCCGCTCAAAGCTCTCCACATGTTGTCGGAGATTTCAAAGATTTAGAAACTGTCCGTAAATTTTCAGCAGACTGTGATGTTGTCACATTCGAACATGAATTAATCCCAATTTCAATTATTAGAACTTTAGAGAGCGAAGGCATTAAATTTTTGCCAACTTCGAATTCTTTCCAATATTCGCAAGATAAAGCGCTGATGCGAGAGAAGTTGTCCCATTTGCCAAACCCAAAGTGGCAAGTGGTAACTGAAGCACCAGAATGGAACTATCCGGCAATTGCCAAATCAATTTCTGGTGGGTACGACGGCCGTGGAGTTTGGAAAGTTAACTCGAAAGCAGAGCTAACTGAATTGTTGAAACAAGTGCCTAGGTTATTACTTGAAGAGCTAATCGAATTTGATTATGAAATTGCGGTTATGGTTGCACGCTCGCCACATGGACAAGCTGCTACTTGGGCTCCTACTCGAACAGTTCAGCGCGATGGCATATGTATAGAAACTGTTACTCCAGTTCCTGAGTTTTCAGCGTCCCAATCAGAATCTGCACAAAATTTAGCATTGCAAATTGCTGAAGAGATTAAATTAGTTGGAGTGATGGCGGTTGAGATTTTTGTTAAAGGTGATCAGTTACTTATAAATGAGTTAGCTTTACGTCCCCATAACTCTGGTCATTGGACAATTGAAGGATCAGTGACAAGTCAATTCGAACAACATCTTCGCGCAATCTTGGATTTACCTCTTGGCGATACTTCAATGGTCGCTAAATGGGCGGTTATGGGTAATGTTTTGGGTGGCAGTAAGAGCGATATGTACAGACCATACCTTCATTTGATGGCTAGAACTCCTGCATTGAAGTTTCATCACTATAGAAAAGAGGTTAGGCCGGGTAGGAAGATTGGTCACGTAACAATTACCGGCGATAACCTCGTAGAATTAAGAAGCGAAATTGATCATGCACTTGCATATATGAGCGGAGAGATTGATGAGTGATATAGCAATCATCATGGGTTCGGATTCCGATTGGCCAACCATGGAAGCCGCCGCAAATGTATTAGATGAATTTGGGATTACTTACACCGCTGAAGTGCTATCAGCGCATCGAATGCCAAATGAGATGGCGGAATTCGCAAAGAGTGCAGCCAAGAATGGATATAAAGTAATTATTGCAGGAGCAGGCGGGGCAGCACATTTACCTGGCATGGTCGCCTCTTTGACTGCACTTCCGGTAATTGGAGTTCCGGTTGCATTAGCAAATTTAGAAGGAATGGATTCATTACTTTCGATTGTGCAAATGCCAGCAGGTATTCCAGTTGCAACAGTTGGAATTGGAAATGCAAAAAATGCTGGAATTTTAGCTGCTCGAATTTTGGCAACATCAGATAGCGCTCTACTTAATAAAGTTGAATCAGCCATGATGAAACTAAATGAAGAGGCAAAATCTAAAGGCGCTGCTCTCAAAGCTAAGCGCAATCAAAAAACTGGTTTTTAACGCTTTCTATATTCGATAGCCGGGCAGCGATCCATAATTGCCAGTAACCCTGCGTCTTCAGCGCGATTAACAGCATCTTGATTGATTACATCCAATTGCAGCCATACTGCTTTGGCACCAATTGCAATCGCTTCATCTACCACTTTTCCAACTAACTTTGAATTTACAAAACAATCTACGACATCAATTGGAAATGGAATCTCTGAAAGAGTTTTATAACCCGATTCTCCATGAACTTCTTCTGCTCTTGGATAAACGGGAACAATTTTGTGACCTTTATCTTGAAGTAACTTGGCAACTCCGTATGCCGCACGCTCTGGATTATTTCCCAAACCAACTACCGCCCAAGTTTTCATTGCTAAAACTTGGTCGATAGTTTTTTCGTCAAAACTCATGCACGTCCCAATGCATGGAAATCCCACCCAGCTGCGCGCCATTTATCGCGATCTAACATGTTACGGCCATCAAGTATCTTCGCCTGCTTTACCAACTTTTTAATTGCTGCAGGATCTAGTTCTCTATACTCTTTCCATTCGGTGAGATGAAGAATTAAATCTGCGCCAGATACGCAATCTTCTACTTTCTCAGCAAAGTTAAGCGATGGAAAACGTTTGCGTGCAGGTTCAATTCCTTTTGGATCATGGACTGTAACTTGCGCTCCAGCTGCGTGAATTTGAGCTGCGATATCTAAAGCTGGCGAATCGCGCACATCATCAGAGTCT
>JBEAMP010000009.1:0-4015 GCA_041165905.1 Actinomycetota bacterium | reverse complement strand
TCATATGAGGCTCTGGTTCGGATTCGTACATCCAGTCGTAATACTTGCTACCGATTGGGAAAGCTAAACCTGCCGGCATATGTATGAAAACATCCCATATGTAATCTGGGCGACCCGCTTCAAGAACTATTACCTCTTTATTCGGATCTGCGCTTAAACGATTAGCTAAAACGCAACCTGCCGAACCACCACCGACGATGATGTAATCATAGGTTTTCAAAGAACTACTCCGTTCATAAATAAAACCGCCCGGCTAAATTCTATCTAGCCGGGCGGTTTTATTAGTAATTAATTACTTACCGGTCCAAGCCTTAACTTGGTCAGCGTGAGCATCAATCCACTTCTGTGCTGCCTCTTCAGGCTTCATTCCGCCTTCGATATCTGCAGCTACAGAGTTCTGATCATCATTTGTCCACTTAAAGTTCTGGACAAGTGTTGCAAATGGTGAACCAGAGTCCATCAACTTCTTCGAAGCAAGCTTCACAAGAACTGTTTCTGGATAATCGGTTAGGCCGCTTGCTTTCGCAGCATCTGCCCAATCGTTTGCTGGGAAGTTAACGCGTGACTTTAATAGGCCAGGCATCTTCACGAAGAATGTCTGTGGCTCATAGAAGTATGCAATTGCAGGAGTCTTATTTGCCTCTGCCTTTGTAAGAACTTCAATCAGCGCAGCTTCTGAACCAGTTGAGATTGCTTTGAAGTTCAACTTATTAGCTGAAATCATCTTCTCACCGATTGTGGTGTAGCCAGGAGGGCCCTCATACCAAGCACCCTTGCCACCAGAGTCTGCAGTCTTAAATAGATCTGCATACTTATTTAAGTTCTTTGAATCTGTGATGTCTGGGTATTTTTCAACCATCCAAGGTGCAACGTACATGCCGATACGACCAATGTTGCCATTTGGACCAACTTCAACGATCGCTTCGCGATCTACCCATTCTTGCCAACGTCCGCCGCCCCAGTCTTCGATGATTACGTCAACTGTGCCAGCTTCCATCGCATCGTAAGTTACGCCAGCTTCTTCAAGTGTGGTCTGATTGATTGTGCAACCTAGTTCCTTCTTAGCAATTTCTGCTACAACTTGTGCTGATGCTGTGTAACCATTCCATGCATGCATTGCTATACCCCAGGTACCGCAATCTGCTGAAGCCTCTTCGGACTTTGAGCTACAAGCTGTAAGCACAAGGGAGAATGCCAAGACTGAAGATGCAAGCGCAATTTTGCGACCATGCTTTAATCTCATTACCCCTCCTTGGATAATTTAAGTGTGAGAGAAAGCCTAAGCGTTATCGGGGTCACATGGAATAGCGAAACCAACTTTTTTTAAGCTCTTTTTGCAGCAGCTTGGGCGATTCGATCAATAGTTACGCCAAGTAAGAGAATCACTAACCCGGCAACTAACCCCTTACCTTGCAATTCTGGTTTTGAGCCTCCAAGAATTACTAAATATCCAAGGCCACCCGATCCTACGAATCCGCCAATGACAATAACTGCCAGAACGAAAATCATTCCTTGATTAGTTGCAAGAAGTAGCGCCTTTTTAGATGCAGGCAATTGCACTTTAGTGATAATTTGTCGGACATTAGAACCGGCAGCGGTGGCCGCTTCAATAATGGACGCAGGAACCGCCCTAATTCCTTCTCCGACAATTTTTACAACTACTGGAATTGAGTAGATGATGCCAGTAGCAATCGCGGTAAATCTAGTTGGGCCAAATAGACCAAGCATCGGAACTAGATAGACGAAAGCTGGAAGAGTTTGTCCTGCATCTAGGAATGGTCGTAAGAACGCATCCACTTTGTTACTTCTACCAACCCAGATTCCTAGGCCAATTCCAATAATCATAGTTAATAAAGTTGCCACAATTGTTTGTGTCAAAGTAATCATGGCATCAAACCAAAGACCAGAACCCACGATTAGCATCAAAAGTGAAAATGTAAGAATAGCTACACGATAACCACCCATAACCAATGCCACTATTACAAACATAGTGATGGTCATATACCAAGGTGCTCTTGCAAGGACGTCTTCTATTGGATTTAGGACCCAATTTGAAATTAAATCTTTGAAACCCACTGTTAAGAAATATAAATCTGTAGTTAAGAAAGTATTAACTTTGTTAGTTACTGTCTCAACTTGCAAGGCAATACTAAATTTCTCAGGAAATACTGCGAGAAATTCCACAAAACTTGATAGTGCGGTTGCTATCGCTGCAAATATGCCAACACCAATTACCTTATTTCGGCGTGCTTTTAACTGAGCAGGTGTGGGTGGAATAAATGATTGTTGCTTCTTTGCGGCCGCACTTGTGGCTCGATCCAGCATGATGGCCACAAAAACCACCGCAAAACCAGCGACAAAACCGCGGCCAACATTTCTAATAATTAAAGCTTCGACCACTGGTTTACCAAGCCCAGGTGCGGCAATTAAAGCGGCAATAACTACAAATGAAAGTGCGGCCATAACTGTTTGATTAATGCCTAGCACAATCATTTGCTTTGCCATTGGCAGTTGTACTTTGCGCAAAGTCTGTTTGTTGGTAGCGCCCATCGAAATAGAAGCTTCGACGGGAGAAAAGTTTAAAGTCCTAATCGCATGCGAAGTAATTCTGATAGTTATCGGAATGCTGTAAACCATAGTTGCGATTGTTGCCGCAGCAACGCCTATCATGAAGAAGAGGGCTAAAGGTGCGAGATAAACCAATGTGGGAAGAATTTGTGCTAAATCCAACATTGGCGTAAGAATTTTTAAAACTCGATCAGAAAGTCCCGCCCAAATTCCTAGTGGAATTCCGATTGCAAGCGAAAGCAAAACTGCGGCAATAGTCATTGCAATTGTGTCCATAGTAAATTGCCACATGCCAAGCGCGCCGCAAGCAAGCAAAAGTGCTACGGAAAGCAGAGCAATTCTCAAGCGACTTGTTGCATAAACAATAAAACCAACAATTGCGATGACTCCAAACCAACCAATGTAAGGGGCTGGAGCGCCATTCGTTGGCACCGAGATATAGGTACGAATAAATTCTACGAAGCCAGTAATTGCTAACCGGATTGGGTTGAATAGATATATAAATAGTGGACTCTTAGTGCGATTGCCTCGGATTGATTCTGCGGCTTCACCAAAAACATTAGTTACGGGAGTGTTTGAAGCCACCGAAAGTTCCATGGTGTCGCGACCTTGCAAAAGTTTGGCCAGTGCCCACCAGATGGCAACTAGGCCAATTAGAAAATAGCCCTTATGTTGCTTTATTTTTTCCAGCATTAATTGACTCCGGCAATAAGTCCAAGCACATCTTCTGCTGAAACCACACCTATGGATTTTCCATTTTCTACAACATGCACTGGGTGATGTGCTTCAAGAATCTTTGAAGTGGCTTCTCGAATGATGGTGTTTGAAGCTAATTCGATACTTGCAGCAGTTTCGTCCGAGCGTAGCGGCCTAGCCAAATACTTCAATGTTAGTACGTGTGACTTCGCGATATCGCGCACGAAATTAGCTACGTAATCATCCTTTGGATTGGCAACTAACTCTTCTGGTGTGCCCACTTGAATTAATGCTCCATCGCGCATGATTGCAATTCGATCGCCAACTTTTGCTGCTTCTTGCAAGTCGTGAGTAATAAAGACCATGGTTTTACCTAAATCATGATGCAATCGAATAACTTCATTTTGCATGTCGCGACGAATCAATGGATCTAAAGCTGAGAATGGTTCGTCTAAAAACATAATTTGTGGATCTACCGCAAGCGCACGCGCCAAACCAACGCGCTGCTGCATGCCACCAGATAATTGCTCTGGGTAAGCTTCGGAATAACCTTGTAGGCCAACTAATTCAATAACTTCATGGGCTCGCTTGTGACGTTCTGCTTTTGATACTCCGTTAATTTCTAAAGAATATGCGATGTTATCGACAACTTTTCGATGTGGAAGTAATCCGAAATGTTGAAAGACCATTGAAAATTTAGTGCGTCTAAGTTCACGTAGTCGATTGGCATCTACTTTGAGAATATCTTCCC
>JBEAMP010000008.1:0-3136 GCA_041165905.1 Actinomycetota bacterium | reverse complement strand
GCCGCATTAGATTTAATCCTGGAAGCTATTGAAGGCGCTGGATTTAAGCCAGGCAAGGAAATTGCATTGGCAATGGATGTAGCAGCCACAGAATTTTACGACAACGGTAAGTATTCATTTGAAGGCAAGCAATTAACAGCCGCTGAAATGATTGCATACTATTCAAGTCTGGTCTCTTCGTATCCATTGGTATCAATTGAAGATCCGCTAAATGAAGACGATTGGGATGGTTGGGCAGCGATTACCAAGGAACTTGGTTCAAAAGTTCAATTAGTCGGAGATGATTTATTTGTAACTAATCCTGAACGATTATCAAAGGGAATAGCTGCAGATACAGCAAATGCTTTGTTAGTTAAAGTAAATCAAATCGGTTCACTAACTGAAACTCTTGATGCAGTAGAAATGGCGCATCGTGCCGGTTACCGCAGCATGATGAGCCACCGCTCAGGCGAAACTGAAGATGTAACGATTGCAGATTTAGCAGTTGCGACAAATTGTGGCCAAATCAAAACAGGTGCACCTGCTCGAAGCGAGCGAGTTGCTAAGTACAACCAACTACTTCGTATTGAAGAAGAGTTAGCTGAAGGTGCACGCTATGCCGGACGTGGTGCATTCCCACGGTTCAAGGGTTAATTTAAAAATTGCCTCGCAAGAGAAGTAGCTACCGCAGAAAGCGTGTTGATAAAGCAACGCGCTTCTTGATGGTAGCTAGTTTCTTTTTGGGCGCAATTATTTTGATTGGATCTCCGCTTCAGAAGTATTTTGCACAAAGAGCTCAAATAAATGCTCTTCAAACTCAGGTAGATTCAAGTCGAAAAGCGCTCGAAGAAGCGCGCAAAGAGTTAGAGCTCTGGAACGATCCAAATTACATAAAATCACAGGCAAGAGCTAGATTGCATTTTGTCTTACCTGGAGAACGCCAATACATACTTACTAATGACATTACATTGGAAGGCGAAGATAATTCGAACGATGTTGCCACCAATGTTCCTGCTGGGGTTCCTTGGTATACACGTTTAATTGCCACAGTAACTGAAGCCGGAATTAAGTAGATGAATCGCGAAGTTACTGAGGGCGATTTAGATTGCATAGGTCGTCAACTTCAAAGAGAACCGAGAGATGTGCATGCGATTGCTTATCGATGCCCTTGTGGCAAGCCTGCGGTCGTTGAAACACCACCGAGACTTGCAGATGGAACGCCTTTCCCTACTTTTTATTATGCAACTTGCCCAAAATTAACTGGCGCTATTTCAACTTTAGAAAATGGCGGCTTAATGGCAGAAATGAATGAAAGGCTACAAAGAGATCCTGAATTGGCGGGTTCTTATGCTGCAGCTCATGATGACTATTTGGCTGCTCGATCAGCACTTGGCATAAAATTAGGAATCGATGCGCCAGAAGTAGATGGTATTAGCGCAGGCGGAATGCCGGATCGTGTGAAATGTTTGCATTCATTAGTAGCGCATTCACTTGCAGCTGGCCCTGATGTAAATCCATTAGGAGATGAAGCTTTATCCAAATTACCTAAATGGTGGCTAGACGCATCATGCGAGTAGCAGCAATTGACTGCGGTACCAATTCAATTCGTCTTTTAATTGCAGATATTCAAGGTAATAATTTTCGCGAAATTGTACGTGAAATGGAAATTGTCCGACTCGGTCAGGGAGTAGACCAAACAGGAGAATTTCATCCAGATGCGATTGCTCGCACTTTATCTGCGGTAGATAAATTTGCTACAGAAATTGTGCGCAGAGGAGTTGAAAGAATTAGATTCTGCGCCACCAGCGCAACTCGTGATGCTAAGAATCGAGAATTATTCATTAATGGAGTCAAAGAAAGATTAGGAATTGAACTAGAAGTCATTAGTGGAGAAGAGGAAGCATCTCTTTCATTTCTAGGGGCCACCAAAGATTTACCAGATTCTTTGGCGCCGTATTTAGTTATTGATATTGGCGGCGGTTCTACTGAATTTGTCATCGGCAACCGCACTGTTGAGAGTGCAAAGAGTGTGAATATTGGCTGTGTTCGCATGTCTGAGCGCCATTTTAAGAATGACCCAGCAACACAAAATGAGATAGAAAACGCTAGGTTAGATATAAAAAAAGCTATCTCAGTTGCAGCTGAATTTGTGGACATTAAAACTGCGAAATCCTTAATTGCAGTAGCTGGTACTGCTACTACTGTTGCGGCTGCAGCACTGGAGTTGCCAGAATATGATCGACATGCAATTCATCTTGCCAGGATTTCAGCTGAAAATGCCCATCGGGTGTCGGAAGAATTCTTGAAATTGAATCGGTCTGAAAGGGCAGCACTTGGATATATGCATCCAGGTCGCGTTGATGTGATTGGCGCCGGATCGTTGGTGTTATCAGAAATTATCAAAGCAGTTGGTGCGAAGGAATTTATTGCTAGCGAATCTGATATTTTAGATGGAATTGCATTCAATCTTGGTCAAGAATAAGTTGAGCAAATTTCACCAATAGTATTTACATATCTAAAAATTTAGGTAAATATAAGTTATGGTTTCCAGCAAAAAAGTAGCAGGCGTTGACTCCTCAACTCAATCGGTAAAAATTGTTGTTAGAGATGCTCTGACTGGAGAATTAATCTCAAGCGCTACTAGACCACACCCAGATGGAACTGAAGTTGATCCTGCACACTGGTGGAAAGCATTACAAGAGGTAATCGCGGAAGTCGGCGGACTTGAATCTTTTGATGCTATTGGAATCGCTGGCCAGCAACATGGCATGGTGGTGCTAGATAAAAATGGCGAAGTAATTCGGCCAGCCTTACTTTGGAATGACACTAGATCAAGTAACAGCGCTAATTCATTAAATAATGAGTTTCCAGATATTCACACACGAACTGGTTCAAAACTCGTTGCTTCATTCACTGCTACGAAGTTGAGATGGCTAAAAGAAAATGAGCCTGAAAATGCCAAGAAAGTCGCTGCTGTTGCGCTCCCACACGATTGGCTTTCATGGAAATTAACGGGAAGTAAAGATATTAACGATTTATTTACAGATAGATCAGATGCATCTGGTACTGGTTATTTCAATCCCTCAAATAACAAATACGATCTTGAGGTTTTAGAAAAAGCTTTAGGGCATACAAACGTAGTTCTTCCAAAAGTTAT
>JBEAMP010000007.1:0-4269 GCA_041165905.1 Actinomycetota bacterium | reverse complement strand
TGCTTGCTCGCGCAGTAGCTGGAGAGGCAAAAGTTCCTTTCTATTCAATTTCTGGTTCAGATTTCGTAGAGATGTTTGTTGGCGTTGGTGCTGCACGTGTTCGCGATTTATTTAATCGCGCTAAAGAGAACTCACCTGCCATTGTTTTCGTTGATGAAATCGATGCAGTAGGTCGTCAACGCGGAGCAGGTCTTGGTGGCGGGCATGATGAGCGCGAACAGACACTCAATCAATTACTAGTTGAGATGGATGGTTTTGATGATCAAACACAAGTCATTTTGATCGCAGCAACTAACCGCCCTGATGTTTTAGATCCAGCATTGCTTCGCCCTGGCCGTTTTGATCGCCAAATTCCAGTGGAACGTCCAGATTTAAAGGGGCGCGAAGCAATTCTTAAAGTTCATGCGAAGAACAAGCCAATTGAAAAAGACTTAGATTTATTGGCAATTGCTCGTCGCACTCCTGGTTTTACCGGCGCAGATTTAGCAAATGTGCTGAATGAAGCAGCTTTATTAACTGCACGTAATAATGAGAAAGTAATTACTTTAAGTTCAATTGATGAATCAATTGATCGTGTTATGGCGGGACCACAGAAGAAAACTCGTGTGATGAGCGATGAAGAGCGTCGCGTAACTGCATATCATGAAGGAGGCCATGCATTAGTCGCGCACGCACTCCCACATACAGATCCTGTCCATAAAATAACAATCATGCCGCGCGGTCGCGCACTTGGTTACACAATGGTGCTTCCGGATGAAGATAAGTATTCGGTTACCCGCAATCAGTTACTTGATCAATTGGCGTATACCTTGGGTGGTCGTGCAGCAGAAGAGTTGATCTTCCACGATCCATCTACCGGTGCAAGTAACGATATCGAGAAAGCAACGGCATTAGCACGTCAAATGGTTACTCAATATGGAATGACCGAAACAATTGGTGCAGTCAAACTTGGCACAAATTCTTCAGAACCATTTTTAGGTCGCGATCTATCACATCAGCGCGACTACTCGGAGAACTTAGCTGCAATTGTTGATACAGAAATTCGTAATTTAATTGATAATGCACATCAAGAAGCTTTTGATATTCTCGAAGCTAACCGTGCGATTCTCGATGAATTGGTAATTGTCCTTCTTGAAAAAGAGACCATACTTAAAGATGAAATTGAAGAAGTATTTAAGAACGTTAAGTCTGTAAAGCCTCGTCCTGCTTGGACAGGTTCAGATTCACGTAAACCATCAGCCCAACCACCAGTTGCAATTCCTGATTCTGCAAAAGAGAAGCCAAAGAAGCGCGCTGCTCGTAAAAAGGCTGAATAACTTGAAAGATAGCGTCGAATCAGTATCTATGGGGCCTGAAGGTGGTCGCGCAAAACAACCATATGATGCAAAGCGCGCAGAAGCTGCAGTCCGTGAATTGTTACTAGCGCTGGGTGAAGATCCAGATCGCGAAGGTTTGCAAGAGACCCCAGCTAGAGTAGCAAGGGCTTATGCAGAGAATTTTGCTGGTTTATATCAATCGCCTAGAGATGTATTGACTACAACTTTTGATATTGGTCATGAAGAGTTGGTAATTGTTCGCGATATTGAAGTTTTTTCACAATGCGAGCATCACTTAACTCCATTTCATGGAGTGGCGCACGTTGGCTATATTCCGAAAGGAAAAATTACTGGACTCTCAAAAATTGCTCGTTTAGTTGATGTATTCGCGCGTCGCCCGCAAGTTCAAGAGAGATTAACTTCTCAAATTGCAGATGCGATGGTAGAAATTCTTGATTGCGCTGGTGTAATCGTAATTATTGATTGCGAACATTTATGTATGTCAATGCGCGGTGTTCGAAAAGCAGAAGCTCGCACTGTTACATCAGCAGTACGTGGCGAACTACGCAATCCAGCAACACGAGCCGAAGCAATCAGCTTAATTACTAAGAGTTAATTAGGAAGTAATTACCTATGACGTTGGTGATGGGCATTTTAAATGTCACGCCTGATTCATTCTCTGACGGTGGCGAATTTCTAGAACCACAAAAAGCGATTGCACGCGGATTAGAAATGTTTGAAGAAGGTGCAACAATAATTGATGTTGGCGGTGAATCAACAAAGCCAGGTGCAGAACGCGTAACTTTAGAAGAGGAATTAACTCGCGTTATTCCAGTTGTGCACGCACTTGCCAAAGCTGGCGTAAAGGTAAGTGTTGATACGATGCGAGCCGAAACGGCAGCAATGGCAGTTGCAGCTGGAGCGAGCATTATTAATGATGTAAGCGGTGGTTTAGCTGATCCAGCCATGCATGCCACAGCGGCGGCGCTAAAAGTTCAATATATTTGTATGCATTGGCGCGGACAGTCAAAAAATATGGATTCTTTAGCAGTTTATGAAAATGTCGTTACTGATGTTATTAATGAACTAACTAAGCAAGTTGCATCTGCATTATTAGCTGGTATTGAGCCTACAAAACTTGTTGTAGACCCAGGTTTGGGTTTTGCAAAAAATGCAGAACAAAACTGGGAACTATTGAGAAACATTGATAAATTTAAAGAATTAGGCTTTCCAATTTTGGTAGGTGGTTCAAGAAAGCGTTTCTTAGGCGGGGATAATCCATCAGAACGTGAAAGTTCATCAATTGCATTGACAACATGGTTAGCTACTAAACATATTTGGGGTGTGAGAACTCATACCGTAAAGCCACATGTTGATGCTATTAAGGTAGTTGGACAGGTTTTATGAGCGACCGCATTGAATTAAAGGGAATTGAAGCTTTTGGTTACCACGGTGTATTTCCACAAGAACGTCGTGATGGCCAAACATTCTACGCCGATATTTGTGCGGAATTGGATCTAGAAGCAGCTTCAAATAGCGATGATTTAAATGACACCGTTGATTACGGAGCGATGGTCGATTTGGTTATCGAAGATATCGAATCAGATCCCTGCGATTTAATCGAACATTTAGGTGGCCGAATAGCAGATCGAATTCTTTTTGAATTTCATAAAATTAATCGAGTATCTGTAACAATTCATAAACCAAGTGCTCCAGTAAATGGCAACGTACTTGATATTGCAGTAACTATTGAACGAAATCGATGAAAGCGGTAATTGCTCTAGGTTCCAATTTAGGGAATCCCAAAGAAAATTTAGACTTAGCAATTGCGCTATTGCGAGAAGCTTCAAATGTAGAGAAAGTATCAAGTTATTACATAACCAAACCAGTAGGTTATGAAGATCAGCCAGATTTCATAAATGCAGTCTGCATAATTGAGACAGAATTGCCTGCAATGGAATTACTTAATATGTTGCATGGAATTGAAAAGGCGATGGGTCGAGAGAGAACAATTAAGTGGGGTCCCAGAACCATAGATTTAGACATAATTCAGTATGGAACTTTACTTTCAAAAGCAGAAGAATTAACGCTTCCACACCCTCGTGCTCATGAGCGGAAATTTGTATTAGAGCCTTGGGCAGAGATTGAGCCAGATGCTATTTTGCTGACCCACGGAAAGATTTCAGAGTTAATTTCTAAGTTATAATTAGTCAGTACCCGGTACCCAAGTTGGACTGGAGTGTTAAATGAGCGAAAAGGGATTCGTCCCGACAATGGGCGCGTTGCATGCTGGGCATGCAGCGTTGATAAGTGCTGCACGCAAACGCAGCAGTCATGTTGTTGTAAGTGTCTTTATTAATCCTTTGCAATTTAACGATCCAAATGATTTAAAGAAATACCCACGAACTCCTGATAAAGATCGCGAATTGGCTATAGCAGCGGGCGCGAGCGAAGTTTGGTTTCCGTCAGTTGAAGATATTTATCCAACTAATCCTGAAGTAATTAAAGCAGGTCCAATCGGAGAAATTTTTGAAGGATTTTCAAGACCAGGACATTTTGATGGTGTTTTAACTGTAGTTAAACGTTTATTTAATTTAGTGCAACCAGATTTTGCTATCTTCGGCGAGAAAGATTTTCAACAATTATTTTTGATTAATCAGATGGTTAAAGATTTTAATCTGCCTGTTGAAATTCTTGCACACCCAACAATTCGAGAAACTGATGGGTTAGCTTTATCTTCTAGAAATATCAGACTTTCGCCAGATGATCGGGCGAAAGCGACAGTAATTTATAAAGCACTAAAAGCTGGTCGCAATCATATGAATGAGGTTTTAGCTTCCGAACCTTCATGGAAAACTGATTATGCAACAGTAATAAATCCAGAGAATTTCAAAGAAGAATCAGCCCCTAAGCAGCGAGCAATAATTGCAGGTTGGATCGGCGGGATTCGTTT
>JBEAMP010000006.1:0-9254 GCA_041165905.1 Actinomycetota bacterium | reverse complement strand
CGTAATTCAGCAGGCGTGTAGGTATTAAAGTCGCAATACCCACATCGTTTTACGCAGTAAGGGATATGAACGTAAAACGATAAATTGGACATAAATCTACCTACTTATCGCGAGCGGCTTTAACCTTTTCGATATCCGCATCTGTGGCAAGTGCCGCAACGAAAGCTTCTTGAGGTACCTCTACACGACCTACCATCTTCATGCGCTTTTTGCCCTCTTTCTGCTTTTCAAGGAGCTTACGTTTACGAGTGATATCGCCACCGTAACACTTTGCAAGAACATCTTTTCGAATTGCTCTGATGTTTTCACGAGCAATAATTTTTGCACCTATCGCAGCTTGAATTGGAACTTCGAATTGTTGCCTTGGAATTAATTCGCGCAGTTTCTGAGTCATCATTACACCGTATGCATATGCTTTATCTCGATGAACAATCGCGCTAAATGCATCAACTGTTTCACCATTGAGCAAGATATCAACTTTGACTAAATTGCCAGCTGCATTTCCTTTGTCTTCATAATCTAAAGAGGCATATCCCTTGGTACGCGATTTAAGTTGATCAAAGAAATCAAAGACAATTTCAGCCAAAGGTAAGTCGTATCGAATTTCTACTCGATCTTCGGAGAGATAATCCATACCAAGTAAAACTCCTCGACGATCTTGACATAGTTCCATGATGGTTCCGATGTAATCGCTTGGAGCCAAAACTGTTGCTTTTACAATTGGTTCCTGAACTTCTGCAATTTTTCCGCTTGGATATTCAGATGGGTTAGTTACTGTAAGTGACTTTCCATCTTCGAGCTTTACTTCATAAACTACGTTTGGTGCTGTAGAAATTAAATTTAGTCCAGCTTCACGTTCTAGTCTTTCGCGAACAATTTCCATGTGGAGCAAGCCTAGAAAGCCACATCTAAATCCAAAGCCAAGAGCAGCAGAACTTTCTGGTTCATAAACTAAGGCCGCATCATTTAACTGCAATTTGTCTAAAGCCTCACGGAGCATAGGAAAGTCTGCGCCATCTATAGGGTAAAGACCAGAAAAAACCATTGGTTTTGGATCTTTGTATCCAGCTAAAGGTTCTTTTGCAGGCTTTTGATAAAGAGTGACTGTATCTCCGACTCTAGATTGCCGTACATCTTTAACGCCCGTAATCAAATAACCCACTTCTCCAACACTTAAACCTTGTGATGCAATTGGTTCTGGAGAGATTGCGCCAATCTCTAATAACTCGTGGCGAGCGCCCGTTGAGATCATTTGAATCTGATCACGTGGTGACAATTTGCCATCAATAACTCGAATATATGTTACGACTCCACGATAAACATCGTAAACAGAGTCAAAAATTAGCGCACGAGTAGGTGCATCTTTCTGTCCAACTGGAGCTGGGATTTGATCAACAATTTCATCAAGCAACTCTTCAACACCGTCACCAGTTTTGCCTGAAACACGTAGAACATCTTCTGGTTGGCATCCAATTAATTTCGCTAATTCAGCTGCAAATTTATCTGGTTGAGCGGCAGGTAAATCTATTTTATTTAGCACCGGAATAATTTGTAGATTGTTCTCCATCGCCAAATAAAGGTTAGCCAAAGTTTGAGCTTCGATACCTTGCGCACAATCAACTAAAAGAATTGCACCTTCGCATGCGGCAAGAGAACGAGAAACTTCATATGTGAAATCCACGTGGCCGGGTGTATCAATCATGTTAAGGATGTAATCCTTACCATCGCGACCTGAACGCCATGGCAGACGAACAGCTTGAGACTTAATTGTGATTCCACGTTCGCGTTCGATATCCATGCGATCTAAATATTGAGCTCGCATCTGTCTAGGATCAACTACTTCAGTAATTTGAAGCATGCGATCTGCGAGAGTTGATTTGCCGTGATCAATATGCGCAATGATGCAGAAGTTTCGAATTTGCGCTGGGTCGGTGGAAGCAGGCTGTGGAGCCTTACTTAACGGAATTGCCGGCATGGCGGCTTTGAGTTAGCTAATTACTTCTTAGCAGCAGCGGCTTTGGCCATTGCTGACTTCTTGTTAGCTGCGTTGTTGCGATGAATTACACCCTTTGCAACAGCAACATCTAGAAGACGTGAAGCGCTACGAAGTTCGCTCTGAACTTTTGCAGAGTCACCTGAAGCAACTGCATCGCGGAATTTACGGATTGCGCTCTTTAGACCAGATGAGACCGCCTTATTGCGTTGACGAGCCTTCTCGTTGGTCTTGATTCGCTTAACCTGCGACTTAATGTTTGCCACTTATGTAACTCCTTGAAATCTTTTTCTCTTAATTTCGCTATGCCGCCCGGGAGCGGACAGGTTGCAAAGGTTACCAGCGCCCTATCTTTAGGCTCAAATCCTGCCGCTTCTGGCAGCGCAGATACGAGTAAGCGCCTGTTCGAGCGCATAAATCGGGTCACTGGCTCCACCTTTTACCTGCGCGTCACACTTAGCAATTGCAGCTACGGCCGCAGTCAAAGTATTGGCATTCCATCCATTTAATTGGCGGCGAGCTTTATCGATCTGCCATGGAGCCATTCCTAGTTCTCCAGCTAATTCAAAAGACTTCTGCCCGCGATTACTTCCAGAAACTTTTGCAATTCCTCGCAAAGAAGATGCAATCGCACTTGTAATCATGACTGGATCAGTGCCGGTTGTTATCGCATGGCGCAAGGTAATTAAACTTTCAGGCAAATTACCTTCCATAACTTTATCTGCAACATCAAATCCGGTGGTTTCAACTTTTCCTTGATGATATTTATTGACGTGTGACTCTTCAATCAATCCCGCAGGAGAATCTGAAGCTAACTGAGATACCGCCGCACTTAATTCGCGTAAATCTGTGCCCGTTGCATTCACTAGCGCATTTACAGCAGCTGGAGAAGCTTTACGACCCAAATCTAGAAATAAATTTCTTACAAACTCTTCCTTTTCAGATTCTTTCTTTAATGGTTCGCACGCGATTATTTCTGGTTTAGCTTTCTTAATTTGATCAAGCAGCGCTTTGCCTTTCACGCCACCTTTATGTACCAAGACTAAAGTTAAAGTTGCATCGGTGGCATCTAAATATCTAGTGATTTCATTTTTTGCCTCTTCAGCTAAATCCTGTAAGTCGCGCAATATAAGCGCCCGTCTCTCCGAGAAAAGAGATGGAGATAGCGCATCAGATATCTCGCCTACTGAAACTTCACCTGCAAAGAGCGTAGTTATCTCAGCTCGCTCTTGTTTGAGCTCTGCCAACAATTTCCCAAGCGCACGATCTGCGAGAGCAGCTTCGGATCCAAGTAGCAGGTAAATGTCTTTCAAGCCACCCTCCAAAGTACTGGTAATCCGAATAAGCCGACCTTACTAGATGAAACGCTACCTGTAATCGGGTCGATTGCAATGGCGCCATCTTTATCGGTCCGCACTACCTTTTTAAATAGCTTCAAAGTCTGATCTGATGGGTGACCATATTTATTTCCCGCACCCACACTTATTATCGCTACTTCCGGATTAGAAGCTTTATTGAATCTGTAATCTTGGTATTTCGATCCGTGATGAGCTACTTTCAAAAAATCCACCTTAGGTGGAGAAATCAAACTCTGAGCATCTGGTTCTAAATCTCCAGTTGTTAATATCGAATAATAATTTGTTGTTATTAGCGCAACAATGCTCTGATTATTTATCTCGCTACCTTCGCCACCGTTGTCTGTAAAGTAATGAGAACCACTATCCGGCCATAAGAATTCAATTCTCATCTCACCCAATTTTAGAATTTCTCCACGCGTTGCATTCTGAATTATTCGCCCTACTTTTCTGCCATTCGTTGCGCCAACCAATCCTCCTACATGATCAGCGTGCTGATGAGTAAGAATTAAAATTGGTATTTCATGAATGGATAAATTCTTTAGACATTGGTCAATTAATTTGGGATCTGGACCCACATCTATAACCACCGCGCTATTTGGAGCGTTCTTTAATACAAGAGCATCACCTTGCCCTACATCACAATTTGCTATTTGCCAATCATTATTAGGCCAACGTTGCAAATAAGTCATTAACAAAATTAATGGTATTAAGAGAATTAAATATCTTCGACCAAAATAAATAATAACCGCTATTACAATTAATAAAAATGAGTTCTTCAAATTTATAACTGGAAATTCTGCCGCGCGATAAGCAATTTTAGTAATCAAGCTCGCTGGAATTTTAGCGATGGTAATCAAAATTGGAGCTATGGGTGGTGTAAGCGCGGCTATAAATCCCAGAATTGTTACCGGTGCAACTAGTGGTGCTGCAAGAACATTCGCGATTACTGATGTAATTGAAAGATATCCGCTTAAGGAAACGATTATTGGTGAACAGAGCAAAGTAGCCGCTATTGGTTCGGCAAAACCTTTTGGCGCTTTGATTTTTGGCGCAATAAGCAGCAAACCAGCTGTAGCTAGTACCGAAAGTGCAAACCCTGGATCTCGAGATTGCCAAGGATCTGCAATCACCACAACTGCAATCGAAAAACCTAAAGATGGAATGGAATCACTTCTCTGCCTATGAGATTTGGCAAAAATAACCACAGCGGCCATCGCTGCAGCGCGAAGAACTGAAGGTGAAGGTCGCACGAGACCAACAAAAGCAATCAGCGCAACCGAAGTTACTGCCAACCGAATTCGAACTCTTTTAATTGGAAATTGCATCAACCAAAGTAGAAACGAACTAATGATTGCGAAATTTGCGCCACTGACTGCAGTTAGATGTGTTAATCCAGAACGTCGCATAGCATCAGTAAAAGATGCACTCTGCAAAGATGTATCACCTAACACCATTCCAGGTATCAATGGTTCACTAAGAGATACTTCTCGCAAGCCTTCTCTAATTTTCCCTAGCTTTCGTTGCCACCATGAAGCTTCTTCAATTAATTGAAATTTCTCCCAAGACAAAAATAGCGCCGCTACACGCGGTTCGTCACTTTCAAATAACTTTCCTGTAGCTTTGAATTTAGTAGTTGGAAGATACTCATCTCCAAGACCTATAACTCGGACCGGAACTCCTTTAGCCTTTGCAATAAACGAAATTTTTCCGGACGTAGTCTTCTTGGGATCAGTAGTCACAGTAAAATTCAAAGTAACTTTCTCTCCAATTAGCTTGTGAATATCAGAGTTATCCAAAGAAACTTCCCTAATACTCATCACCGATGCGCCAACTATTAGCGCAAGCACCACGACTCGGCTCTTTCGTCTAGTCAAAAGCGAGAGCGCACCTGCTATTAAACAGATGCGCCACGGTGCAATCCAACTTTGAATTAGCGCACCTATCCAAACAGATACGCCAATTAAAGCTAGACGCGAATCTTGGATCTGAACTTCCCTAATGTTGAAGCGCCAATCCCTTGTACTTTGCGTAAATCATCGATGCTCTGGAAATTTCCATTTGATTTTCGATAATCGATGATTCTGCTCGCCAAAACTGGACCGATTCCGGGAAGTTTCTCCAACTCTTTAGCTGTTGCCCGGTTGATACTTAAAATTCCGTTTAGCGCAGTTGAGCTTCTACGAACTGATCTTGAAGTTGTAATAGTCATTTTTCTATCTACATAAATCTGTTCACCATCTTTGACCATGCGCGCTTGATTTAGATATGAAAGATCTGCGCTCAGTTTGGCTCCACCTGCAGCTTTAATCGCATCATTTACTCGGGAATTAGTTGGTAGTTCGTAAACCCCAGGGCTTTTAACATCTCCTTGAACGTCAACAACGATCATTGGCGGCGCAACGATTGTAGGCACTTGTGGCGCTATGGCTTCGGCGTCATGTGGTTTAAATATGAAGAATGCACTTAAGGAAATTGCAAATATTGCGCACGCCCCAAGAGCTTTGCGTTGTGTATCAGTGAAATTAACATCGCGCCACCATAAACGGAGCGCATCAATAGTTCTTGTCTGCATGGAAATAATGAAACCATGCAGAGTTTGTGGATTGCTTGGAAAATTAAATGATTGGGGAAAACTAGTTAGGTATAACTAAGTTAACTAATTTTGGTGCGCGAGTAATGATTTTTATCGGCTTTACACCATCAAGGGCAGCATTAATCGAAGGATTCGCTAGCGCTAAAGCTTCAAGTTCAGTATCAGTGATAGTTGGTGAAACCTCAATACGCTCTTTGATTTTTCCGTTTATTTGCAGAACTGCTGTTACAGCATCTGCCACTAATAGTGATTCATCAACAATTGGCCAGCCTGCAAGTGCCACTGATGGTTTATGACCTAACCGCTCCCACATCTCTTCAGCGGTAAATGGCGCAACGAGTGACAACATAATGGCGATCGCTTCTGCAGCTTCACGCACAGCTGGATCTGCTGCGCCACAGCCAGTATCGATCGCTTTACGAGTTGCGTTAACTAATTCCATAACGCGAGCAATTGCTACGTTAAATCGGAATGATTCGACTGCAAATGCTGCATCGTGAAGCGCCTTATGGGTTGCTTTACGTAGCTCCAAATTACCCTTGGTGAAATCAATTCCGGGAGCACTTGTTACATCGCCGGATAGACGCCATGCTCTTGATAGAAATTTAACAGATCCTGATGGTGAAACTTCAGCCCAATCAACATCATCTTCAGGTGGGCCTGCAAAAACCATTGTTAAACGAATCGCATCGACACCGTGATTCTGTAATTCATCTGACAAGCGAACTAAGTTGCCACGAGACTTTGACATTGCAGAGCCATCCATGATGACCATGCCTTGGTTGAGCAAACGGGTAAATGGCTCATTGAATTTAACCATTCCCATGTCAAATAAAACTTTGGTAAAGAAGCGGCTGTAAAGAAGATGCAAAATAGCGTGCGTTACGCCGCCCACATATTGATCTACTGGCAACCACTCTTCAATTTTCTTCTGATCAAAAGGCGCCTCTGGATTAGTTGGGTCTGCATAACGTAAGTAGTACCAAGATGAATCAACGAAAGTATCCATAGTGTCTGCATCGCGTTTTGCCGGACCACCGCATTTTGGACAAGGAACATTTACCCAATCATCGGCTGCGCCAAGTGGAGAACTACCTTTGGGTTTTAAATCTAAACCTGCAGCTGGTGGCAATTTAACTGGTAATTGCTCAAGCGGAACTGGTACCTCTTTGCACTTTGGACAATGAATAATTGGAATTGGTGTTCCCCAATAGCGTTGGCGAGAAATCAACCAATCACGTAAACGGTAATTATTAGATGCTGATGCTAATTTTTTCTCTTCTAATATTGAGATAATTTTTGCGATTGCATCAGACTTATTTAAACCATTTAATTCGCCAGAATTGATTAATTTTCCATCTCCGCCAGTTGCAATGCCTGAAAGATTGGGATCCTCTTCTCCGGTTTCAACAACTACGCGCACTGGTAAATTCATGGCTTTAGCGAAATCTAAATCGCGTTGATCATGTGCTGGCACAGCCATAATTGCGCCAGTTCCGTAATCTGCCAAGACATAATCTGAAGCCCAAATAGGTAATTTTTCACCATTTACCGGATTTATTGCATATCGCTGTAAGAAAACACCGGTCTTTGGTCTATCAGTAGCTAAACGTTCGATATCTGATGCGGCACGAACTTTGTCCAGATAACTCTCAAAATCTGCTTTTGCAGGCGATGCGCTTGCAAGCTCTGTGGCCAATTCAGAATCAGCTGCAACCACCATAAAGGTAGCGCCAAATAAAGTATCTGGTCTAGTTGTGTAAATTGAAATTGGCTCATCGCGCCCTTCAATTTGGAAAGTTACATTTGCACCAGAAGAGCGACCAATCCAATTTCGTTGCATCAATAGAACTTTGTCTGGCCACTTGCCTTCCAATTGCGCCATGTCATCAAGTAAACGATCAGCGTAATCAGTAATTTTGAAATACCACTGATTTAACTTCTTCTTAGTAACTGCAGTGTCGCAACGTTCACATAGACCTGCTACAACTTGTTCATTAGCTAATACAGTTTGGCAATCTGGACACCAGTTAACGGCGGAATCTTTGCGATAGGCAAGACCGCGTTCGTACATCTTAAGAAATAGCCATTGATTCCATTTGTAATATTCGGGATCACATGTATTGAAAACGCGATCCCAATCAAAGGAACATGCATAACGGCGCATTGACGCCTTTTGCACTGAGATGTTTTCGTAAGTCCAACCAACTGGATCAATGCCGCGTTTGATAGCTGCATTCTCAGCTGGCAAACCAAATGCATCCCAGCCAATTGGATGCATAACATTGAAACCTTTTTGTGCCCAGTAACGAGCAATCACATCACCAAGTGCATAAGCCTCTGCATGGCCCATATGTAAATCACCTGAAGGATATGGAAACATATCAAGAACATATTTTTTTGGACGTGAATCATCTGGGCGACCAGAGCGAAATGGTGCAATTTGATCCCAAATTGGTAACCACTTCTCTTGAACATAAGCGAAGTCATACGCTTGATGTTCGGTACTCATTTTCGCTCCTTCAACTCTTTGTGGACCTGAGGGGACTTGAACCCCTGACCCCTTGCATGCCATGCAAGTGCGCTACCAGCTGCGCCACAGGCCCAATAACTAGCAACAGGCAGGAATTCTACAAGCGAATAAAACTACTTCTCGCCACCTGATTCTTCGCCAAATATCGGCTCAGGTAGAGATCCTGAATTATGTTCTACCAAATTCCAACCTCTAGGCGTTGTTGAAAGAATTGACCAAGCTGCATTTGATAATCCACCGATTGAGCCCCAAGTTGTCATTGGTAGATTTAACATGGAACCAAGAATGCACCGTGCAGTTCCACCATGAGTTGCCACAACTAAAGTTTGGTTAGTTTTACCTTCTAGAGCTTCATAAATAGCTGCCGTTGCACGCGCTGCTACATCGCTTCTGCGTTCACCCACATCACCAGCAGGATTATCATCACCATCAATCCAACGAATAAAGTTTTCGATATCGGTTTCGCGAATGGCATCACCTGTTTTGCCTTCCCAATTTCCACCATCGGTCTCGCGCAAACGTATATCTTTTTTGATTTCTAATCCAACTAAATCGGCCAATGCTTTAGCTGTTGAATATGCTCTAGATAAATCACTTGAAATAATCTCTGTTGGAGATAATCCCGTCAATAATTTACCTGCTCTAGTAACTTGTGAAATTCCGGTTTCATTTAAAGGAATATCGGTAGACCCTTGGAAGCGATTTGCAATATTCCAATCTGTTTGGCCGTGTCGCCAAAGAACTATCTTGTTGTGATTATGACTCACGGCGCCTCAC
>JBEAMP010000005.1:0-6683 GCA_041165905.1 Actinomycetota bacterium | reverse complement strand
TAAAGCGCGGCTCTGAAACCATTGATTTAAAAGTCACTCCAACAGATCGCACAATTCAGAATTACACATATACCTATGTTGGATTTGTTGCCGAAGAGGCTACCTACCGGACACCAATTTTTACCGCATTCAAAGATTCCGGTTCAATCACTTGGTACATGATCAAAGAGAGCTTCAAATCTCTGATGCGTCTTCCGGCGATGATTCCCGAACTTGTGCGCGAAACATTTGGAAACGAAGCGCGTGATCCAAATGGACCAGTTGGAATTGTGGGTGTAGCTCGTGCATCTGGCGATATTGCAAGTAGCGCAACTCTTGATACAAGTAATCAAATTATTATCTTCTTAATGATGGTCGCTTCTCTAAATATCTTTGTTGGTATTTTTAACTTGTTACCGCTACTTCCATTGGATGGTGGCCATATGGCGATTGCGATCGCAGATTCGATTAGATATCGATATGCCCGTCTTCGTGGCCGTGAAAAACCAGCGCCAATTGATATTAATCGCTTGACCCCGATAACAATTCTGGTCTTTGGCGTACTTGTGGCGCTATCAGTGCTCTTACTCATAGCCGACATAGTTAATCCAATTAATCTGAATTTGTAAGCCATCCCTAGAAATAGGGCAGAATACTGCTCATGGTTGATCTGGGGATTCCTTCACTTCCAACGCTTGCTCCTCGTCGTAAGACTAAGCAGCTAATGGTTGGCAAAGTTGGCGTAGGTAGTAATTACCCAGTCTCAGTGCAATCAATGTGCACCACTCTTACTGCAGATGTAAATTCAACTTTGCAACAGATCGCTGAATTAACTGCATCAGGTTGCGAAATTGTTCGCGTCGCAGTTCCATCGCAAGACGATGCAGATGCCTTGGCACAGATTGCTAAGAAATCTCAGATTCCAGTTATTGCAGATATTCATTTCCAACCAAAGTACATTTTTGCTGCAATTGATGCAGGTTGCGCAGCAGTTCGCGTTAACCCAGGAAACATCAAGCAATTTGATGACAAGGTAAAGGAAGTTGCCAAGGCAGCACTTGCATCAAATACTCCAATTCGAATTGGCGTTAATGCAGGCTCGCTTGATCCACGACTTCTTGCTAAATATGGCAAAGCAACTCCAGAGGCGCTTGCCGAATCTGCACTTTGGGAAGCTTCGCTATTTGAAGAGCATGGCTTTTCAAACTTTAAAATCTCAGTAAAGCATCATGATCCGGTAACCATGGTTAAGGCTTATCGAATCCTGGCCGAGAAGTGCGATTATCCATTGCACTTAGGTGTAACTGAGGCGGGACCTGCTTTCCAGGCAACAATTAAATCTGCAACTGCATTTGGAATTCTTCTAGCAGAGGGTATTGGTGACACTATCCGCGTTTCAATGTCTGCTCCTCCAGTAGAAGAGGTAAAAGTTGGAATTTCAATTTTGGAATCTTTGGGATTGCGCCAACGTAAATTAGAGATTGTCTCTTGCCCATCTTGCGGTCGCGCTCAAGTTGATGTCTATTCATTAGCTGAGAAAGTACAAGCAGGGCTTGAAGGAATGACAGTTCCACTTCGCGTTGCAGTTATGGGCTGCGTTGTTAATGGTCCCGGAGAAGCGCGCGAAGCTGATCTTGGCGTTGCATCAGGAAATGGAAAAGGTCAGATTTTTGTTAAAGGACAAGTTATAAAAACTGTACCTGAATCCCAGATCGTAGAAACTTTAATTGAAGAGGCTATGCGTCTTGGCGAAGAGATGGAAGCAGCTGGCGTAACATCTGGTCAACCACATGTGGAAATTAAGTAGGTAATAAATATGCTGAAAATGTCCACGCTTTTCCTGCGCACACTTCGAGATGATCCAGCTGATGCAACTGTTACATCTCATAAATTATTAGTTCGCGCTGGATATGTGCGACCAATCGCTGCAGGTATTTTCTCTTGGTTGCCACTTGGAGTAATCGCACTTCGCAATGTTGAACGTGTAATTCGTGAAGAGATGGATGCAGCAGGTTTTCAAGAAGTTCATTTTCCAGCTCTACTTCCAAAAGATGCATATGAAGCCACAAATCGCTGGAGTGAATATGGCCCAAGTTTATTTAGACTCCAAGATCGCAAAGGCGCTGATTATTTATTAGGCCCAACACACGAAGAGATGTTCACTTTGATGGTCAAAGGCGAATACTCATCGTATAAAGATTTGCCGCTTTCTATCTATCAAATCCAGACTAAATACCGCGATGAAGCTCGTCCTCGCTCAGGAATTATACGTGGCCGCGAATTCGTAATGAAAGATTCTTACTCTTTTGATGTTGATGATGCCGGCCTAGAAGTTTCTTACCAAAAGCATAGAGATGCATATCAAAAGACTTTTGACCGTTTAGGTTTGAATTACAACATCGTTAGCGCAACAGCAGGTGCAATGGGTGGCTCTAAATCAGAAGAGTTCTTAGCACCATGCGAAACTGGCGAAGATACTTACGTGCTCTGCCCAAAGTGCGGATACGCAGCAAACGTAGAAGCGATGAAGACGAAAGTCCCTTCAGGTGATGGCAACTTCCCAGCCCTTGAAGTTTTAGATACACCAAATACACCAACGATTGATTCATTAGTTGAGCTTTTAAATAGCAAGTTTGGTGGTACTTATCAGGCGAGCGATACTTTAAAGAACATCATGCTGATGGTTGATGGCAAGCCTTTTGCAATTCTGGTTCCTGGTGATCGTGAAGTTGATTTAAAGCGCGTAGAGGCAAATCTTGCTGGCGTAAATGAAATTCGAATTTTTGAAGAAGACGATTTTAAGAAGTTTCCAAATCTTGTGAAGGGATACATCGGACCACAAGATGCCAAAGCAAATGGCATTACCTTGCTTGCCGATCCACGAGTAGCACCGGGAACTGCCTGGATATCAGGTGCAAATAAAAAAGATTGCCATGCACGAAATGTGGTCAACGGCCGTGATTTCATTGTTGATGGTTACATCGAAGCTGCCGAGGTGCGTGCAGGAGATAATTGCCCAGAGTGCAACACTGAAGTAGTAATTGATCGCGCAATTGAAATTGGCCATATTTTTCAATTAGGTCGCAAATATGCAGAAGCGCTCAATTTAACTGTGTTAGACCAAAATGGTAAGTCTCAGATTGTCACGATGGGTTCATATGGAATAGGTGTTAGCCGCGCAGTTGCTGCAATTGCAGAGCAAACTGCAGATGACATCGGACTTAATTGGCCAGCAGAGATCGCACCAGCAATGGTTCATATAGTTGCAACCGGAAAAGAAGATGCAGTTTTTGATAAAGCTCTTGAAATTGGAGAGCTAATGGAATCCGTTGGGCTAACTGTGATGCTTGATGATCGTCGCGATCCATCTGCAGGAGTTAAATTTAAAGATTCCGAATTAATTGGCAATCCGGTAATTGTGATTGTCGGAAAAGGCTTAGCTGAAGGCAAAGTTGAAATTCGCATCCGCGCTACCGGCGAGAAATGCGAAGCTTCAGTTGATGAAGTTGTTTCAGAAGTAGCCAAACTCTTCTCGTGATTTATTTCCTCTGCGTCGCAGCAGCAACTGCAGGTTTCTTTGATGCGATTGCAGGTGGTGGCGGTTTAATACAGCTGCCATCGCTCATGGTTGGTTTGCAAGATAAACCGGTTATCAATGCACTTGGCACCAATAAGTTTGCCTCCATTTTTGGTACCGCCAATGCTGCAAATAGATATCGCAAACAGATCAAAATCGATAAGAAGATGTTGGCTTACATGGCTATTCCAGCTTTCTTTGGTTCGATGGGCGGCGCGCAATTAGCTTCAAGAATTCCTACAGATAATTTACGTGTCGTCGTATTTATGGCTCTGGTCGTAATTTTTCTTTACACTCTTCTTAATCCAAAACTTGGCCACGAAGAGCAAGTGAAATTAAATTACAAAATCGCAGCAGGATCTGGCTTTGCTATCGGTTTTTATGATGGCATCTTTGGTCCAGGCACCGGAACTTTCTTGATGGCGGTATTAGTTGGTGCACTTGGGTATGGATTTCTCACTGCTTCAGCAATTGCCAAGTTTACGAATGTAGCTACAAATTTAGCTGCGATTATTATCTTCGCAAAGCATGGTGCAATCCTCTGGGGAATTGGAATTGCACTAGCAATATCGAATGTAATTGGTTCGACAATCGGTTCTAAAGTTGCCATCAAAGGCGGCTCACCCCTGGTTCGCAAGGTCTTTCTCTTCATGACTGCGCTACTAATTGCCAAAGTGGGTTATGACCTTGTAAATTAGCGCCACACAACTTAATAAAAAAATAAACAACAACTTAAAAACAATCGCATAGGAAATTAAAATGGCTTTAAAAGATCAAATCTTCGAACTGATAGACCCGCTGGTAACTCAAGCTGGGCTAGTTCTTGAAGAGGTACAGGTTCAAACTCCCGGAAAACATCGCTTCGTTACTGTCATTGTCGATAGCGAAACTGGGCTAAATCTTGATCAAGTAACTGATGCAAGCCGCTTAGTAGGCGAAGCGATGGATAGCGCATCATTTATGGGAGAGACCCCATACACATTAGAAGTAACTTCACCAGGTGTTGATCGCCCACTTACAGCACCGCGTCATTGGCGAAAAAATGTGGATCGATTAGTCAAAATCATCAAATTAGATGGCGAAACTTGCAAAGGTCGCATCGCTAATGCCACTGATGATCAAGTGACTTTGGATTGCTGCACCGTCTCATATTCAGATATCAAACGTGCAATTATTGAAATTGAATTTAATAAGGTAAATAAGAAGGAGAGCAAATAATGCATGTTGATATGAAGGCTCTTCAAGCTTTAACTACTGAAAAAGAGATGTCATTAAATGCACTCGTAGTTGCAATCGAAGCTGCAGTACTTACTGCCTACAACCACACAGATCATGCTCTCGAACATGCGCGTGCTCATCTAGATCGCGAAACTGGTGAAATTCAAATATTCGTACCCGTATTTTCTGAAACAGGCGATCGCATCGGGGAAGTTCAAGATCGAAATGAAGAATTTACTCGAGTTGCAACTGCAACTGCTCGTCAAGCAATCAAGCAATATATGCGCCAGACCAAAGATGCAGCAATTGTCGGCGAACTATCAATGAATGTTGGCGATGTAATTTCTGGAATGGTCGAACAAGGCCGCGATTCAAAGATGGTTTATGTAAATCTAGGTCGCACGGAAGGAAAAGTTCCACCACAGGAGCAAGTTCCTGGAGAACATTTCGAACATGGCGATCGCATCAAATGCTTTGTGATTGATGTAAAGCAAGGAACTCGTGGCCCGGAAATCACGCTCTCTCGCTCGCATCCAGCTTTAGTTAAGCAATTATTCGCACTTGAAGTTCCGGAAATTAAAGATCGTATTGTTGAGATCATGGGAATTGCTCGCGAAGCTGGACATCGTACAAAAATTTCAGTTCGTGCACACCGCTCAGGGGTATCTGCAAAGGGAGCGTTAATCGGTCCAATGGGCGCACGTGCTCGTGCTGTTATGGAAGAACTTCACGGAGAGAAAATCGACATCGTTGATTACTCGGATGATCCTGCAGTTTATGTTGCTAATGCACTTGCGCCAGCAAAGGTTGGCAGCGTCGAAGTAGTTGATGAAGCAACCAGAAGCGCAAAGGTGGTCGTTCCGGATTACCAACTCTCCCTTGCAATCGGTAAAGATGGGCAAAATGCCCGTTTAGCCGCGCGCTTAACTGGTTGGCGTATCGATATCCACTCAGATAGCCCGATTCAATAACCCTGCTGACACTGATAGACTTTCCACCTCATCAAATATTTTGATGGGCAGACCGAAATGGATGAAAAGAAAATGACACGCTAATGAGCACCGCTCGATCATGAGAAAGAACTAATAGGCCTTAGCGTGTAAAAAAAATACACGGAGGCCACGAAGGAGAAATGTGGCAAAAGTCCGTGTACACGAGTTAGCAAAGCAACTCGGTATGGAGAGCAAGGTTGTCCTTGCTAAGTTAAAAGAGATGGGCGAATTCGTAACCAGCGCCTCATCGACAATCGAACCGCCAGTTGCGCGTCGTTTAATTGAAGCATTCCCAAATGCAAAAGTTTCTGCAGATGATTCAGCAGCAAAGCCAGTAAAGAAAGCTGCTGCAAAGAAAACCGCTGCTAAAAAACCAGAAGTTGATCCACAAGCTAATGCAAAACTTGCAGCTGAATTAGCAGCAGAACTTGGTGTTGATTTAGAAGCGCTAAAAGCGGTAGAACCGAAGCCAGCATCGCAGCGACCAGCGCCATCGACAGGTGCTTCTGGTTCGCCAAATCCAACTAATATTCCAAAACCGCCAGCAAGACCTGGTGGAAATAATCCATTCGGAACTGCAATGCCACGTCCGCCACAGAGAGCGCCACGTCCAGCCGGAAATAATCCATTTGGTTCTGGTGGTGCAATGCCACGTCCACCACAACAACGTCCGATACGTCCTGGCGAACAACCTCGTCCAGGTGGTCGACCAGGAGGTCCTGGTGGACAACGTCCAGGATTTGCAGCGCGTCCCGGTCAAGGTGGCGGTGCACGTCCACAAGGTGGCGGTGCAGGTGGCGGATCTCCTTATCGTCCAGGTGGAAATACCGGCGGCGGTGCACCTGGTGGTCCAGGTGGATTTAATCGTCCAGGGTTTTCAGGTGGCAATCGTCCAGGTCCAGGTGGCCGCGGTAATA
>JBEAMP010000004.1:0-3182 GCA_041165905.1 Actinomycetota bacterium | reverse complement strand
TTGATCCAAATGTGACTACGCTGCTTGATTATCACCATTCACCACATCGACGCGCTACAAATGGTCGACAAGGTTACGGAGATCGTAAAGATGGATCACAAGGTGAAGATTTAATTCTCTCCGTGCCATCAGGAACAGTTGTTTATGATGAAAAAGGAAACCAATTAGCTGACTTAATTGGAAACGGAACTACCTTTATGGCCGCCGAAGGTGGTCGCGGTGGTTTGGGAAATGCCGCGCTTGCTTCCTCAAAGCGTCGCGCACCAGGCTTTGCCTTATTAGGTGTACCTGGTGAAGAGCGCACCTTAATTCTTGAATTAAAGAGCATTGCAGATATTGCTCTAGTTGGCTTTCCAAGCGCTGGAAAATCTTCTTTAATCGCAGCAATTTCAGCAGCTCGTCCAAAAATTGCTGATTACCCATTTACAACATTGGTGCCAAATCTTGGAGTGGTAAGTGTTGGTGATACACGTTTTACAGTTGCTGACGTACCTGGGCTAATTCCTGGCGCTTCACAAGGCAAAGGTCTTGGACTTGAATTCTTACGTCATGTTGAGCGATGTGTTGCATTAGTTCATGTGCTTGATTGCGGAACATTAGAAACGGATAGAAATCCAGTTGATGATTTAGAAATTATTGAATCTGAATTAAAGCAGTATGGTGGACTTGATGATCGCCCAAGAATTGTGGCGCTTAATAAGACTGATTTACCAGATGGCAAAGTTATGGCAGAGATGGTTACCAAAACTCTGCAAGAAAAAGGATATGAAGTTTATCCAGTCTCTGCAGCATCAAGAGATGGCTTACAAGAATTACTTTATGCAATGGCTAAATTGGTTCAAAGTTCTCGTGCAGCTGCAAAGAAGGAAGAGCGCACTCGAATCGTGATTCGTCCAACTGCAGTTGATGATTCTGGTTTTCAAGTATTTGCAAATGGCGATGGCTCATTTACAGTAATTGGTAAACGCGTTGAACGTTGGGTGCGTCAAACTAATTTTGGAAATTCAGAGGCAGTTGGATATTTAGCTGATCGTTTGGCGCAAGCCGGAGTTGAAAAGGCCCTCTTTAAAGCTGGCGCCGTATCAGGCTCCGAAGTTCGTATCGGAAATGACCAGTATGCAGTGGTATTCGATTGGGAACCAACTATTGAAGCTGGTGCAGAGATGCTTGCTAAGAATCTGCAGCGCCGAGGTGAAGATGCCCGCTTAGATAATGTTTGGAAAGAAGAGAAGGTCCAAGATCAGCTAACTGATGATGAAATTGCGAGACAATGGGAATACCAAGTTTCCAATCCAAATACACCGGAAGTTGAAGAGGAAAATGAGTCGTAAATTAATTACAGATGCAAAGCGCATCGTTATTAAAATCGGCAGCTCTTCTCTTACCGGAAAAGCGGGCAACGGATTAGATGCAGCTGCAGTTGATCGATTGGTAGATGTGGTCGCAGATGCAAAATCGCGCGGGGCAGAGGTATTAGTCGTTTCATCTGGTGCGATTGCAGCAGGGCTTGCACCACTTGGATTACAGACTCGCCCTAAGGATTTATCAACTCAACAAGCTGCCGCGTCAGTTGGGCAAGGATTATTAATTCATCGTTACACCGAGAGCTTTGCTCGATATGGTATTACTGCATCACAGGTGCTTTTGACGACTACCGATGTGGTTAGACGTTCACATTTTTCAAACGCGCAGCGTGCGCTATTTAAATTAATCTCACTTGGCGTAGTTCCAGTTATAAATGAAAATGACACCGTCGGAACTTCTGAAATTCGTTTTGGTGATAATGATCGTTTAGCAGCATTGGTTGCACTATTAACTCAAGCAGATTTATTGATCTTAGTGTCGGATATCGATGCGCTTTATGATGCTCCACCAAATGATTTAAATGCCAAGAAAATTTCAGAAGTAAAAGACTTTGCCAATTTATCTGAAATCAAGTTGGGTGGTGCCGGCAGCTCAGGAGTCGGAAGTGGTGGGATGGTCACCAAAATAGAAGCTGCAAGAATTGCAACTAGCGCAGGAACAGCGATGCTTTTGACTAGTGCAGATGATTTGGCAAAATCAATAAAGGGCGAAGATTGCGGAACTCTTTTCTTTCCTAAGGATTCCAAGAACAATGCACGCGCTCTCTGGTTAGCACATGCATCTGTTTCAAGTGGAAAATTAGTTTTAGATTTAGGTGCCGTGAAAGCATTACTTGAAAAGAACGTTTCATTACTGCCAGCAGGTGTTACTGCAGTTGAGGGAACATTCGATGCAGGCGAGACTGTCGATTTAGTAGACCCAAATGGTCAAATCATTGCTCGTGGAATCATTAACTTTGCAAGCGATGAAATTCCACAAATGTTGGGGCGCTCTACAAAAGAGTTGGCAGCAACATTAGGCGCTGAATTCGAACGCGAACTAGTCCATCGTGATGACTTGGTAATCCTTAACTAGGGTTATATCGAACTAGCAATCTGCTGCAATACCGGAACTATCTTCTCTGAAATTCCATCTGCTGAAGTTGGTAAATCGCTCAATTTAACTATTACCACTTGCTCTTTTGGTTGAACGTAAATGTATTGACCGTGAAGGCCTAGCAACAAGATTGAATCAGGGAATGGATGCCAAGTTTGCGCTGAATAACCCCAGTTGTAATCCAAAGTAACTACTGGTGTAGACATTCTCTTTAAGTAACTTGCACTTATAACTGAACCACCGCCGATATTGGCAGCTCCATTGTTTACAAATAATTGCCCAACTCGGGCAAAATCTCTTGCGGTAGCATTGAAGCAGCAGAAAGTTTTTTCAATTCCGCCAACATGATCAACATTCCACTTAGCTTGGCTCTGTGCGCCAATTGGCTGCCAAACATTCTTTTGGAAATATTCTGAAACAGTTTCGCCAGTTAATTTTGCAATAACCATGCCAAGTAATTGTGTATTAATACTTCTATATTCAGGTTTTGTTCCCGGCTTCTCCCACATCTTCTGGTTGTGATGTAGCCACCAATATAGATCGGTTGAAGCGTACATCTGCGCAATAGCAACGCCCCAACCAGATGGTCCGGTTGGATAATTATCACTTACACCAATACCAGAGTTCATGTCTAACAAGTCTCTGATAGTTACTAAATCAAAATCTGTACCTGCCTTATATTCAGGCAATATGCTTACAAATGTATCGCTCTCCTTTAATTT
>JBEAMP010000003.1:0-7091 GCA_041165905.1 Actinomycetota bacterium | reverse complement strand
TCGCGGGATGCTTGATTGACCGCGTTATCTAATTCCGCGCGATCAATTTTTGAAACGATATCGAAACTGCTATCAGCCATGTGTGCAACGCTATCAAAAGAAAAACCCGCCTCACGCATGAGGCGGGTTTAACTACGAATGCTTACTTATAAAGCGTTACTGTGCTTTACCAAGAATGCGGTTCACCTTGGTGCCGCAAACTGGGCAGATGCCCTGCGCCATGCGACGACCAGAGTCAGAAACCTTTACGGTTCCTTCGAATTCACGCTTCTCCTTGCACTTTACGCAGTAAGCGTCACCTTTATATGTCTCTGCCATATGTACCATCTCCAATCGACACACCCGGGTGGACCCCTCGGCGTTCAGATAGAAGATTACCCCCCACCACACACAAAACCACGCTCATTTGGAGGAGGTTGAGCGTATTTCTCCTGGATTTGAGCCTATTCGCCCCTTCAATTACCCTAAGCCTTAGCACTCGGGGGTCGAGAGTGATAATTCGACCCAACTTTAAAGAAACTTATACAGAACGCATAAGGAGATAAGCAATGGCAAAGCAGATTGCCTTTAACGAAGAGGCACGCCGCGGTCTAGAGCGCGGAATGAATGTATTAGCTGATGCAGTGAAGGTAACCCTTGGACCTCGCGGACGAAATGTGGTCCTTGAGAAGAAGTGGGGCGCACCAACAATCACCAATGATGGCGTTTCAATCGCTAAAGAGATCGAATTAGACGATCCATACGAAAAAATCGGTGCAGAGCTAGTCAAAGAAGTTGCTAAGAAGACCGACGATGTTGCAGGTGACGGTACAACTACCGCAACAGTTCTTGCGCAAGCGCTAGTACGCGAAGGTCTTCGTAACGTAGCTGCAGGTTCAAACCCAATGGGTATCAAGCGCGGTATCGAAAAAGCGGTTGCCGCAGTTACAGATGAACTTCTTAAGATGGCAAAGAATGTCGAAACCAAAGATCAGATTGCAGCGACTGCATCTATTTCTGCTGCAGATACCACTATCGGTGAAATGATTGCAGAAGCTATGGATAAAGTCGGCAAAGAAGGCGTAATCACAGTTGAAGAGTCAAATACTTTTGGTCTTGAACTGGAATTAACTGAAGGTATGCGTTTTGATAAAGGTTACATCTCTCCATATTTTGTAACTGATACAGATCGCATGGAAGCGGTACTTGAAGACGCTTATGTTTTGATTGCAAATTCAAAAATTTCAAATATCAAAGATATGTTGCCAATTCTTGAAAAGGTAATGCAGACCGGCAAGCCACTTGCAATTATCGCTGAAGATGTTGAAGCAGAAGCGCTTGCAACTCTTGTAGTAAATAAGATTCGCGGAAATTTCCGTTCAGCGGCAGTAAAGGCTCCTGGCTTTGGTGATCGTCGCAAGGCTATGTTGCAAGATATTGCGATTCTTACCGGTGCAACAGTAATTTCAGAAGAAGTTGGCCTAAAACTTGATGCTGCGGGAATTGAACTTCTAGGTCGCGCACGTAAAGTTGTGATTTCTAAAGACGAAACCACAATCGTGGAGGGCGCAGGCGATGAGGCTCAGATTAAGGGTCGCGTAACTCAAATTCGCCAAGAGATTGAAAAATCTGATTCAGATTACGATCGCGAGAAGTTACAGGAACGTCTAGCGAAACTTGCTGGCGGCGTTGCAGTTATCAAAGCTGGCGCAGCTACCGAAGTTGAATTAAAGGAGCGCAAGCACCGCATCGAAGATGCAGTTCGTAACGCAAAAGCTGCAGTCGAAGAAGGCATTGTTGCTGGTGGTGGCGTTGCGCTAATTCAAGCTGGTGCAAAAGTTTTCCCTAACTTGAAATTAGAAGGCGAAGAAGCTGTTGGTGCAAAGATTGTTGAAGCAGCAATTGAAGCTCCACTAAAGCAGATCGCAGCTAACGCAGGTCTTGAAGGCGGAGTTATCGTTGAGAAAGTTCGCCATCTTGAACCAGGTCACGGATTAAATGCCGCCACTGGTGAATATGTTGACATGATTAAGGCTGGCATCATTGATCCAGCAAAGGTAACTCGTTCAGCGTTACAGAACGCAGCATCAATTGCAGCGCTCTTCTTAACAACTGAAGCAGTTATTGCAGATAAGCCAGAGAAGACACCAGCAATGCCTGCAGGCGCTGGTGGCGACATGGACTTTTAATCTAAACTAATTACATGTCATTTAATGCAACTGATTTAGCTCTTAGCGCTGCGCAGGAAGCTGCCGGCGCTAAAGAGCTGGTCGGTGCATTTTTAAGCGTTGATTATGACGATGAAGATCGTTTAGCAAATTATCTATTTGAATCTAATCTGCCTGGTTATAACGGGTGGCGTTGGTCTGTAACTGTTGCCAAATTAGATGAAGTTTCACCTGCAACTATTTGTGATGTTGTAGTTATCCCAGGTCCAGATTCTCTGTTAGCGCCGAAATGGATTCCGTATGCAGATCGTTTACAACCTGGCGATGTTGGTGTTGGTGACATAGTTCCAAGCCAACCTGATGATCCTCGTTTAGTCCCAGGATTCGCTGCTCTTCCACAAGATGAAGAGCTCGACCCAACGCAATTATGGGAGTTAGGTCTTGGCCGTTTAAGAGTTCTATCAATTGAAGGTCGCGACCAAGCGGCAAGTCGTTGGTATGAAGGCGACCGCGGTCCTAATGCGCCAATTGCAAAAGCTGCACCAAAGCCATGTGGCTCATGCGGTTACTTTCTGCCTATCGCAGGCTCATTACGAAGCGCATTTGGCGTTTGTGCAAATGCAATCTCACCCGAAGATGCGAAAGTAGTATCTGTAGATCACGGATGCGGCGCACATTCGGAAGCGACCGTGTAAGTCGTCTAAATCAATAAGTTAGAATTTGTCTCTCAATTCGCAGATCAAAGGAGCTCGCTATGCCAACAGGTAAAGTGAAGTGGTTTAGCCTAGAAAAGGGCTTTGGATTTATTGAATCCGATGAAGGCGAAGATGTTTATTTAGCAGCTACTGCGCTGCCAGAAGGTGTCACAACTGTAAAGCCTGGCACCAAACTTGAATTTGGCGTTGCTGATGGTCGTCGCGGTCCTCAAGCGCTATCTGTGCGTGTTATTGAAGCACCTACATCATTAGCGGCTTCATCACGTGCAGCAACTGATGACTTAGCTTCGATTATAGAAGACTCAATCAAAATTTTGGATCGCGTTGGTAACAATATTCGTCGCGGTAAATATCCAACCACAGTAGAAGCACAGCGTTTAGGAAAAGTGCTTCGAGGTATTGCACAGCAAATCGAAGATAACGCTTAGGAAAATAAGCAAATGTTTAGTTACGTCAAAAAAGTTTGGCGTAAATTGCCACACCCACTTCGATGGCTAACTGCAGCCACTGTTGGTTTTACATTACTAGTACTAGGAATCATATTCTTAGTTATTCCTGGTCCTGGAATTCCATTGATCATTGCGGGCCTTGCAATTCTAGCTACAGAATTTACGTGGGCTGAAATATGGTTAGCAAAAACCAGAGGACATGTAAGTCGCGCTGTAAATCGAGTTAAAAAGAAGAAATCTTAAAGTCCGCTGCGTCGATCTCTTCGAACGGTGTAGATAATTCCTACAAAACCAAGTGCAGCTCCAACTACGCAGGTCCAAATAAATTTAGATTCTGCATCTATTAGCAGACCGATGATTCCAGCAACAATCCAAGCAATTATGCCTGTAATTATTAGCGATACCATCTTTGTTTTCATGTGATGAGTGTATTCTCATCTCAATGTTTTCGAAAATAAGCCCTGATGGAAACTGGAGAGCGCTTCGCCATCGCAATTTTCGAATCCTCTATGCTGCAAGCGTTTTAACAAATATCGGAACTTGGGCACAACGTATTGCTCAAGATTGGTTGGTACTCGAACTTACAAATAACAACGGCACATATCTTGGCATCGTCACTGCGTTGCAATTCTTGCCGGTAATGCTTTTAAGTATGCAAGGTGGGGTTTTAGCGGACAAAGTTGATAAGCGAAAAGCGCTGATTATCACCAATTTGGGTAGTGGATTAACTGCCCTATTACTTGGCTTACTCGTGATGACTGATGTAGTCACCATGAATTACATTTATGTCCTAGCAATATTGTTAGGTGTATTCAGCGCAATTGATGCGCCATTTAGATCTAGTTTTATTATCGAGGTAGTTGGTAAAAATGATCTAACAAATGCCATGAGTTTAAATAGCGCAAATTTTCACTTTGGCCGCCTGGTCGGACCAGCAATTTCTGGCTTTCTAATTGCTGGATTCGGAACTGGCCCATCATTCATAATCAACGGTATTTCATTTATTGTAATTATGTTTACCTTTATGGCAGTAAGGCAGCACGAACTGCACTTGCCGGAGAAAGAGAAAACTGCGGGTACCCTTAAGGAAGCCTTTGCTTACATAAAAAAGCGTCCTGATCTGCAGATGATTATGCTTACTATTTTCTTTGCAGCAAATTTTGGATTAAACGCACAGATTTTTAATGCATTAATGGCGACAAAAGAATTCGATCGAGGTGCTGCTTCCTACGGAATTTTAGGAACCGCCATGGGCATCGGAACTTTAACTGGCGCTTTATATTCAGCTCGTAGAGATCGAACTGGAAAGCCACTTTTTGTTTCATTAGCTGCAATGAATTTTTCAATCTGGGTAGTGGCTCTAGCCATAGCGCCAACTTATGAAATTTATTTGCTATTGCTTCCAATTAATGGATTCAGTGCATTAACCACAATGATTGCTGCCAATACTTACATTCAAGCAAACTCAGATCACGCTATTAGAGGTCGGGTAATGGGCATTTATATGTTCATATTCATGGGAGGAACTCCGATAGGTTCTCCGATTATTGGATTTACCGCCGAACATTTAGGTCCAAGAATCACGATTGCAGGGTGTGCGCTGATCACATTTGGCGCTGCGCTCTATGCCTTTATGAAATACCGAAAAATAGCGGTAATTCCAGCAGATATTACAGTTTCGTCAGTTCTTCGGAACTAACTTTTTGCACAGCCATATAAGAGATTGCAATATAAATGGGCACAATTAAATATGCCCTAGAAATTCCAATGTAATCGCCCATGAATGCCAGCAAGAATGGGGCCGAAGCAATCGCAATTCCAGCAGCATAGGCGGAATAGCCCATAGCTAAATCTGGACGATTATCACTAAGCCGAATCAATCTAATGGAAATCATTGCAAATTGTCCGCTAATGCCTAAACCAATAAATAATAGAAGCAGAATTGAAATTGTTAAATTATGTGACAACCAGAATGCAGCAAAAGATGTCATCTGTAAAACCAAAAATATTTTTACACGATTATCAACTGAGAATCGCTTTAATACTACGGGACCAAACCAGCGACCTAAACCCATACCTGTGCCAAGAGTGGCAATACATAAAATGGATATAGCCGCATCAGCGCCAGTTCTGTCCATAATTAAAGTAGCGGCCCAAAATGCCGTTGCAAATTCTGATGAAATAGAAGCATAAAAACCAAACCAAGCAATCCAATATTGTCGACTTAATTTTCCAACTTGTTTTGGTACATCATGGTCATGAGAGCCTTCAATTTTATTTCGACCAAGAATATAAACCAGGATCACCATCGGGACGCAAGCCAGCAAACCTAGTCGCCAAGAGATGTCATAGAAAGCTAAAGTGCCAACTATTACAGTTCCGAAAACATATCCTGCTGAGTTAACCCCATTCATTTGAGAGATAGCTAAATCAGAATTCTTAGGATAATGATGTGATAGTTGCGTGATTGCATTATTTATTGTGATGGTAAAGCCGGTGCTTAAGAAGAGCGTTGCAGGAAGAGTTACGGAAACAGAATTTCCAGTTGCAAAAATCGGAACGCCAAGTGCGAAAATAGTTAAACCTAACCAGGCTGAATTCTTACGGCCAAACTTATGAACCAAGCTAGTTTGCAGCGCGCCAGCGATTATTGAAGCAAGCCCCATCATGGTTCCGTGTAAGCCCGCAATTGTGAGTGAAGTGTTCTGCTCTTCGCGCAATAATGGTTGCGCAGGGCCAAAACCACCTAGAAAGAAATTAAGAATCGTGACTTGGCCAGTAATAGTCCAGAAAGTTGAATCACGCTGTAATTTGTTCAATTAAAGACTTTCAACTACAAATTCAATTGACTTAGTCAAACTTTCAATATCTGAAGGGTCAATAGCCGGGAACATACCGATTCGTAGTTGGTTCTTACCAAGTTTTCTATATGGTTCTGTATCTACAATTCCATTTGCACGTAGCACTGATGCAACTTTGCTTGCATCGATAGATTCATCGAAGTTAATAGTTGCAACAACATTTGATCTCATTGCAGGATCTGCTACAAAGGCAGTAGTGTAATTAGTTTTTTCTGCCCAGCCATACATAATTTCGGCGGATTTAGCGCTTCGACCCGCAGCAAAAGATAGACCGCCATTGTTATTAAACCATTCAATCTGTTCTGCTAACAAAATTAGTGTAGCTAAAGCCGGAGTGTTATATGTTTGATCTAATTTTGAATTTTCAATTGCAATAGTTAAATCAAAAAACGCCGGTATCCATCGACCTGATTCTTTAATTTTTGCAGCCCGCTCAAGTGCGGCAGGGCTCATGATAGAAATCCATAAACCTCCATCCGAAGCAAAAGATTTTTGAGGCGCAAAGTAATATGCATCAAATTCTCTAGCATCCACAAGTAACCCACCAGCAGCCGATGTTGCATCAACTAAAACTAAATCTCCATCTGTGCCAGCTGGTCGCTTAATTGGCATAGATACTCCGGTAGAAGTTTCGTTATGCGTGAATGCGTAAACGTCTACTCCTGATTCGGCTATCGCAACTGGATGCGAACCAGGTTCGGCTTTGATAACTGTTGGTTCTTCAATAAAAGGATTTTCCTTAGCGGCCTGTGCAAATTTAGATGAAAATTCGCCAAATTGAAGATGTTGGGACTTTTTCTCGATCAACCCAGAGGTAGCAATATCCCAAAAAGCGGTAGACCCTCCGTTACCGAGCACCACTTCATAACCTTCAGGTAAATTAAAGAGTGAATTTAAACCAGTGCGAACTCGATTAAC
>JBEAMP010000002.1:0-2722 GCA_041165905.1 Actinomycetota bacterium | reverse complement strand
CACGACGCCGCTTGCAACACTTTTGACTTCACTAGCAATTCTTTTTTATGTTGCAATATATACAGTAGCTTTAAAACCAAATACCAATCAAAATATTGTTTGGGGCGGAATCGCAGGATGTCTACCAGTGTTAATTGGCTGGGCTGCAGTTACAAATTCACTTTCAATGACCGCGTTTTGGTTCTTTTTGGTGGTCTTCTTTTGGACTCCACCGCATTTTTGGGCGATTGCAATCAGATATCACGATGATTATCAAGCCGCAAATATTCCGATGTTGCCAGTAGTTGCATCACGAAAGCGCGTATACATTGAAATGTGGTTTCACACTTTGATGATGTTTATAGTTTCAGGTTTGACTTTAAATTCAGCAGGTTTGCCAACCTGGACCTATTATTTAACGGCTGCTTTAGCTTTTGTTTTTGGTGAGCAAGTTTATAAATTACGAAAAGGCGAGGCTGAGTACGAAAAAGTTGCTGGTAAGATTTTCCACTTTTCGATTCTTTATTTGACTTTGTTCTCTATTTTGTTGGTCGTCGGCCAACTTTTAATTTAATTTACTTTAGAGCTTGCTGGATATCTTTAATTAGATCATCAGCATGCTCAAGACCCACTGAAAGCCTGAGCGTGCTATCTGTAATCCCCATCTCTGCTAAGACTTCTGGACCTAGACGGCGGTGGGTTGTAGAAGCTGGGTGAGTGATAAGTGATTTGGAATCACCCAAATTATTTGAAATATCGATGACTCGCAGTGCATTCATAAATTTATATGCAGCATCCTTGTTGCCACTAAATTCAATTCCAATAGTGGTGCCGCCGGCGCCATTCATCTGTTTCATCGCAAGATCATGCTGTGGATGAGATTTCAATCCAGGGTAGCGGACGCTCTTTATCTTTGGATTCTTCTCAAGAGCTTCTGCAACTGCAAGCGCATTTGCATTCATGCGCTCTACTCGCATGAACATAGTCTCTAAAGATTTAACCATTACCCAGGCATTAAATGGTGAGAGCGCTGGACCAGTGTGGCGAATAAAAGGTTGAAATTGTTCATTGATGTATTTCTCTGATCCAAGTACTGCACCGCCTAGTACACGTCCTTGTCCATCTATGTGTTTGGTAGTCGAATACATGACAACATCCGCACCAAGCTGAATTGGCTTTTGATAAACAGGTGAAGCCATTACATTATCGACAATAACTGTTGCGCCAACTTTGTGAGCTAATTCTGAAACCATTTTGATATCTACAATATCCATCAATGGATTACTAGGCGTTTCAATAAAAACTACTTTAGTTGGCTTAGAAAGTGCCGCTTCCCAATCTTGGCGATTATTTCCTTTGACCAATTCAGTGGTTACGCCCCATTTAGGTAAAAATTCTGTAAGTACTACGTGGCACGAAGAGAACATTGAAGCGCTTGCGACAACGTGATCGCCTTGTTCAACCATGCAAGCAACTGCTGCGAACATGGCAGACATGCCACTTCCGGTTGCAATGCAACGCTCTGCACCTTCAAGAGTAGCTAAGCGATTTTCGAACATAGAGATAGTTGGATTGGCAAAACGGCCATAAAGGTAATGATCTAGCTCATCTTTAAATGCAATTTCTGCTTCTTCCGCAGAAGAGTAGGTAAAACCACTTGTTAAATAGAGCGCTTCAGAAGTTTCGCCGAAACCAGAGCGAGCAAGACCAGCGCGCACAGATTCAGTTTGCGGATTTAAATCCCAATCTGGTTCGGGGCGGTTATTGGTTGGTTGATAACCCCAAGGCTTCTTACTCATTAGATAATTCTATTCTCAAAGTGGGTAAGGTTTAACCATGGATACACCTGCTATCTCGGTAAGCAATCTAAGCAAGAGATACGGCGATGTGCTTGCAGTCAATGATGCTTCATTCGAAGTTCCGCTTGGCACAATCTGCGGTTTTGTTGGACCAAATGGATCTGGAAAAACCACGACTATCAGAATGCTTCTAGGTCTTATCAAACCAACTCACGGAACCGGCTCGATTATCGGAAAGCCAATTAATCATCCAGATAAGTACTTGCATGAAGTTGGTGCGATGATTGAAGGCCCAGCGTTTTATCCAGCACTCTCTGGATTAGAGAATTTAAAGTTATTAGCAAAGCTCGGTGGTATTCCGCTATCAAGATGCCAAGAATTACTAGAACTTGTTGACTTAGGAGATCGCGGAAAAGATAAATACAAAACTTATTCCTTAGGCATGAAACAGAGATTAGGTATCGCAGCTGCGCTACTACCAAATCCAAAGTTGTTGATTCTAGATGAACCAACAAATGGATTAGACCCTTCAGGTATTCAAGAGGTTCGCGATTTATTAGAAAAGTTAGCTAGCGAAGGCGTGACCGTATTCGTCTCATCTCATTTGCTCTCTGAATTAGAGATGATCTCAAAGTATTTAGTAATGCTGCGTAAAGGAGAGGTAGTTTTTGCCGGCCCCATGCAGGAATTACTACATCGCAGCAAACCAACGATTATTGCAAAGCCATCGACTGTTAATTCATTAAATTATTTAGCTGAATTGATTAATAAAACTGGCCACCAAGCAGTCATTGAATCAGATCATGTTCGTGTAGATGCAGATGAATCTTTTGCAGTTCAATTAAATAAAATTGCATTCGAAGGTGGCATAGTCTTAGCCCAATTAACACCAGTACGCGCATCATTAGAAGAGACCTTCTTTAAGATGACGGAGGATAGCGAAT
>JBEAMP010000001.1:0-11627 GCA_041165905.1 Actinomycetota bacterium | reverse complement strand
AACCATGGCCATGGGCAGAGAGAATTAAATTCTCCATCATCAAACCTGCATCGTTGGCTGCATAAATACCTAAACTCTTGTGTACATAAACAAATAATTCCGTTGGAGCGCCAAAGAATTTATAGTTTGCAGCCCACCAATTATCTCTTGCTTCACGATCTTCTCTCTTGATTCCGTAATGACCGTAAAGATCGGCTCCAAGCCTCATCGCTCTTGGTTGCAGGTCTTTTGAATAAGGCTTACTAATAATGCGATTGCTTGTTGGTAAGCCGTATCTAGTGATAAGCAACCTAATTTTTCCGATAATGCCAGACTTTAATTGTTTAGATAAATAAGCCCAACGTTTTTGAAATTCCGCGCTGATTCGTTCTTTAACTTCGCCTTCAGCTACCGCAATCATAAATGGTCGAGTATTTGACCAGCTAGGCGCCGTCAATGCATCTGTTAATACTTGCTCCAAGAGTTCTTGCGGTATCGGAGTAGGTAGAAAATCGCGAGTACTACGGCGAGATGCTAAGAAATTTGAGATTTCTTGACCTGAAAGATGCTGCTCCATATCTGGAGTCTACGATTAAATATAGAAAATATCTGAATCGTTGGTCTTTTTGACGTCTTCAATTACAACGCTGTTATAGGAAACGCGTGCATCATCAGCGATATTGACCGGGCCAAGAATTTTTGCACCAGCTCCGATAATTACTCGGTTTCCAATGGTTGGATGACGTTTTCCAGTTGCGAAACGTCGCGCACCCAAAGTTACGTTGTGATAGAGCATCACATCGTCACCAATTTGAGTGGTTTCTCCAATAACCACACCAATGCCATGATCTATGAAGAAGCGACGTCCGATAGTTGCACCAGGATGGATTTCAATTCCGGTGCGTCGACGTGCTCTGTTTGAAAACATTCTTGCCAACAGTTTTACATTTCTCTGCCAAAGCCAATGCGAAATTCGATAGTTCCAGACCGCATGTACCCCTGGATAAGTAAGAAAGACCTCTAACTTATTGCGCGCCGCTGGGTCGCGCTTTAATGCAGTTTCGAGGTCTTCTCTAATAGTTTTAAACACTTAGGGATTTTAATCCATTAAATCTTGGTAAAGCACTGTCGACAGATAGCGCTCACCGAATGAAGGAATAATCACAACAATGATTTTTCCTGCGAATTCAGGTCGCTTAGCAATTTGAGCTGCACCCCAAAGAGCAGCACCGGAAGAGATTCCAACTAGTAGACCTTCTTCTTTTGCAGCGCGACGTGCGTAATTAATCGCCTCATCACTTGGAGCATCAAGCACTTCGTCATACACCTTTGTGTCGAGAATCGGTGGAACGAAGTTTGGACCAATACCTTGGATTGGATGACCTGAAGGAGATCCGCCATTGAGAATTGGTGATGCAGCTGGTTCAACTGCAAAAACTTTTACATCAGGATTCTTCTCTTTAAGAACTTGTCCAATACCGGTAATTGTTCCACCAGTTCCAATGCCTGCAACTAGCGCAGCAACTTTTCCATCTGTATCATTCCAAATTTCTTGAGCAGTGGTCTTACGATGAATCTCTGGGTTTGCAGCATTCTCAAATTGACGAACCAATACAGCGCCATCTTTTGCGCCAAGTTCCTCTGCTTTAGCAACAGCGCCTTTCATACCTTCCGCAGCAGGAGTCAAAACTAATTCTGCGCCAAATGCACGGAGCAATGCACGACGTTCTTTAGACATCGAATCTGGCATAGTAAGAATTGTTTTGTATCCACGGGCTGCACCAACCATTGCAAGTGCGATTCCAGTATTTCCAGAAGTTGCTTCAACAATTGTGCCGCCTGGCTTCAATGCACCTGCTGCTTCCGCAGCATCCACCATTGCAATACCGATACGATCTTTAACAGTGCTTGTTGGATTATAAAATTCAAGCTTTGCATAAACTTCTGCAGCAGCTCCATCAGTTACATGATTAATTCGAACTAGCGGAGTATTGCCAACAATCTTTGTAATATCGGAATGGACCTTCATTTTTGCTCCTTATTTGAAGAATGGGGGAATTTTAGAGAAGTAGCCCAAAAAAGACTAAACGCGAACTTTTTGCAAATAGGAAGTAGTTGTAATTAGTTATAAACTTAACCCATGCTAAATCAAATCGAAACTCAAGTAGAAATTTCACTAGAAAATCGCAATCGCGCGACAGTCTTATTCCGATTCTTTTTGAGTTTGCCAGTGTTTCTATTCATTTATCTCTTTGGGCAAATGGCTGAAAGTGAGTGGGGAACCTTGGTTCTTGCAGCTCCGGTAGCGGCTGCATTGGTTGCTAGAAATATCTACCCAAGCTGGCTTTTGACTTTCAATCATGCAGTAATGGAATTTGGCACACGATTTGCTGCTTACTTTTTCTTGCTTACAGATGAATACCCAACTTTCGAGCGAAATTCTAAAGTGGCTGTGATCTTCCCAGACGTGGAAGGTGGCAAGAAATTAAATCGCTGGCTACCGCTGGTTAAGTGGTTTCTAGCTATTCCACTTTACTTAGTCGGTCTTTTCTACATGGCACTAACATTTATCGCAACGGTGCTTGCTTGGGCATTGACATCTTTAACTGGTTCTTACCCAGCATGGGCCGGAGAAATAACTTTAAATACAATTCGATATTGGAATCGTGTTTATGGATACGCAATTGCCCTAGTTACAGATAAATATCCAAGCTTTTCTCTTAACTGATGACTATTACCTTTGGCCTCGATACTTTCGGGGATATGCAGTCTGATGATCAAGGTAATCCAATTACAGCTGCTCAAACCATCAGAAATTTAGTAGAGCAAGCAGTATTTGCTGATCAATTAGGAATTAATCATTTTAATATTGGTGAACACCATCGCGATGATTTTGCAGTTTCAGCACCAGATTCGGTGCTTGCAGGAATTGCGACACGTACAAAGCAAATTACATTGGGCTCAGGCGTCACGGTTTTATCAAGCGATGACCCAGTTCGTGTTTTCCAGAGATTTTCCACTGTAGATGCGTTATCAAATGGTCGTGCGGAAATTACGGCTGGCCGTGGATCATTTATTGAATCATTTCCGCTATTTGGATATGACTTACAAGATTACGGAAATTTGTTTGAAGAAAAGCTAGAGCTATTAGTTGAATTGCTTAAGGAGAGACCGGTTACCTGGTCAGGCGAACTTAGAGCGCCACTTGTAAATCAAGAGGTTTACCCAAAGAGTGAAAGAGGCGCAATTCCATTACGTGTTGGTGTCGGTGGCACTCCAGAATCAGTAGTGAGAGCAGCCCGCCTAAATCTTCATTTAGCGTTAGCGATTATTGGTGGAGATCCAGCTCGCTTTGCACCATTTGCAAAGCTCTATCATCAATCAATGTCTGAATTTGGATATAAATCAAAGAGCATTTCAATCCATTCACCTGGATTTGTGGCAGAAACTGACGAAGAGGCAATCGAGACACATTGGCCAAATCATTTTGCCATGTTTGGACGTATCGGCCGCGAAAGAGGCTGGGCACCGATGACTAAAGATCATTTCTTGCAAGAAGTTCAATTTGGCTCGCTATATGTAGGTTCGCCTGAAACTGTTGCAAAGAAAATAGCGTATGCCGTTAAGTCAGTTGGAGCGAATCGTTTTGATTTTAAATATGCAAATGGACCGCAAACTCAGTCACAATTAATGAAATGTCTAGAACTTTATGGAACTAAAGTCATTCCGATTGTGCGTGATTTGTTGGCTTAATGTGCTTTCGCCAGTCAATTCTAGAAATCAGATAAATAATTCCAATTGAGAATAATTGGAGCGCCCAAGCATAAGGTGATTTAAAAGCATTACTTATTACATTACCTAAATCAGTGGCCTTTATTTGAGAAGCAGAAGTTGCGTAAAAGGTATATGTAAATATGCGTCCAGAAAAGAAAGCTAAAGTTAATCTTTTAAGATTCATTTGCATTAACCCTGCTGCTTCAAAAAGCTGTGCTGAAGGCAGGGGAGAGACAATAAATAGTGCCAATGTCCCGTATTTTCTTTTGTTATCAGTTTCTAAAACTTGACCTGCGTCATAAAGATTTTTTCGAGCTTTCTCGGGAATGTAGTTTCGTAAAGCACGCGTGGCCAGAGCTAATAAATATCTACCTAGCCCAGCCGCCAACGCACCAATAAGCACTACAGCTGCCGTATTTAATTCATGGGTAATAATGAAATACACAAGAATTGACCAAGTAGGTGGTGCAAACATCGGCGCTAAATTGCAAGCAAATACCACCAACCCCAGGCTAATTAAGTTCATAAATTTGATCTAATTTAGGAACTTGCGCATTCCAATTGAGTTTATTGTGAATCAAATTAGCAAAACTTTCAGCAGAGCTGGATTCTCCATGAACTGCATATACGCAATTTGGAGTGGAATCGGCACTTCTAAACCATTTAATTAATTCTTCGCTATCAGCGTGCACTGAAAACTCTTCTATCTGAACTATTTCAGCGTTTACATCAACAAATTTGCCATACATTTTTATAGTTTTGGCACCAGATAATAAATATTGGCCTCGAGTACCTGCTGCCTGATAACCGACGAGCAGAACGGAATTATTGGGGTTCGGCAACATATGTTCGAGATGATGCACAACACGACCACCAGTGGCCATTCCGCTTGCAGAAATAATTATTGAAGGCTGATTAATGTCATTAATTGCTTTAGATGCTTCAACCGTGGTTGCTTCATTTAATGTTCCCGGATCAAAAGGGTCTTCACTGAGATTAAAAAGCTCTGGGCGAATTTCGGGAGATTTTGAATTTATTGCATCTCTATAATGATTAAGGGCGGAAAGTGCCATTGGAGAATCGACATAAATTGGTAAATTTGGGATCTTCTTAGTTTTAATCAACTTCTTTAATGTCATCAACATAATTTCAGTGCGATCTACGGCAAAAGCTGGAATCAAAATATTGCCATGTCGCTTGATAGTGCGATTAATCGCATCAGCCAAAGAGTCATCGGTCTTAGGGTGTGTGCGATCACCGTAAGTTGATTCGGTTACCAAAGCTGAAATAGCACCTTTCGGAATTAAGTCAGGATTGGTAAGTACCATGTGGTTACCGCGTCCAATATCTCCAGTGAATACAACTCTCTTACCCTCAACCGTTAGATCGACAAAAGAGGAACCCAAAATATGTCCGCTTCTATGGAATGTCACTTTGACATCTTTGGCTACTTCAAAGGGTTCATGGAAAGGAATTGGGTGAAATAGCGAAATCGCCTTTTCGGCTTCTTCGGCGTTATACAGGCCGGTAGGGTCTTTATGTTTTGAAAAACCCTTTTTCTTTGCATATTTAGCATCTTCGGTTTGTAATTTTGCGGAATCTCGCAAAACGATTGCAGCTAGTTTTGCAGTATATGGGGTGCAATAAATCGGACCGTCATATCCTTCTCGAACCAATTTCGGCAGATAACCACAATGGTCTAAATGCGCATGTGAAATAACTATTGCATCAATAGATTGTGGATCCTCGGAGAACTTCTCCCAATTCTTAAGGCGCAGCTCTTTTAAGCCTTGATATAAACCACAATCAATCATCACTTTTGATGATTTTCCTTGCACGATGAAACGGCTACCAGTCACAGTTCCGACTGCGCCAAGGAATTTGATAGTCGGGGACATGTTTAAAGACTATCGTAAGGAATGTGAAAGACAAGGTGACTGCGGCGTTACTTTATTCATCTACGACCGCATTAGCGCTTGGTCTAATTTTTAAATATTTCCTGAACATTAGCGCCGATATTCCATGGGCAATTGGCGGTTTTATCGGATTAATCCCATCTATTAAATGGGTTTTAGATGAACTTAAAGATAAACAGATGGGATCCGATGTTTTAGCCATCTTTTCAATCGTTGGAGCTCTGGCAATAAGAGAGTTTTTTGCGGCCGCCGTGATCTCATTCATGTTGGCTTCCGGTCGAGCTTTGGAAAGTTGGGCAGAGGGGCGTGCAGATTTTGCATTGAAATCTTTGATTGATCGAATGCCAAAATTGGCAAATAGAATTACAAAGACTGGTCAATTGGAAGTTATAAAAATTGAGGATGTTGAGATAAATAATCGATTGCTAGTTAAATCAGGTGAAATTGTTCCTGTCGACGGAATTGCTCAAGAAACATGTTATCTAGATCAATCTGCCTTAACCGGAGAACCATTGCCAGTTTTATTGGAAAAAGAAGGTTCTGTAATTAGTGGCACTATTAATGCTGGAAATGCTTTTGAGATGATTGCTTCAGGAAATGTAAGCCAAAGTACATATTCTGGAATTGTCACAATGGTTCGCAATTCAAGAGCACAATCCTCTCCGAATATTCGACTTGCAAATAAATGGGCTCTACGTTTTGTTCCAATCACAATTGCAATGGCGGCCTTAACATTTTTGCTTACTGGCGATGCAACTCGAACTGTTGCAGTTTTAGTTGTGGCTACCCCTTGCCCTCTAATTCTCGCAGTACCAATTGCTTTAGTTTCTGGTATGTCTAGAGCCACTAAAAGCGGTGCGGTTATTAAAGGTGGCGCGGTATTAGAGAAGTTAAGCAGAGCTGAAATAGTACTTTTGGATAAAACCGGAACAGTTACGCATGGCGGGCCAGTCATTACTGAAATTGTTACTTCATCGGGAATTACCCATGAATATGCATTACAAATGGCGGCCTCTTTAGATCAATACAGCCCACATGTAGTTGCTAAATCATTGGTAGATGAAGCTAAAAACAGAGGCATTTCATTGCTTAGCGCTTCAAATGTGGTCGAAGAACATGGCAAAGAGGTATCTGGAGAAATAGATGGAGTCCTGATACGAGTGGGTGCGGCGCCGACAGACCTGCCAAGCTGGGCAAATCTGAAACAACCTTTAATTGTTGCATTGCACATCAACAATCAGCTGATTGCAATTTTTGGATTAGAAGACCCAATTCGTTCTGAATCGAAAAAAACAATTAGTGACTTACATAAATTGGGAGTAATCGAAATCGTTATGGTCACTGGTGACAAAGAAGAGACTGCCTCTATTGTCGCCAGAGAGTTAGGAATCAACAGAGTCATAGCTAATTCATCTCCTGAAACTAAATTAAATGTAGTTCACGAGTATCGAAATAAAGTTTCAGGAAGTGTCATTGTGGTCGGCGATGGAATTAATGATGCTCCAGCCTTAGCTGCATCTGATGTCGGAATTGCGATGGGCGCAAGAGGGGCATCCGCAGCTAGCGAAGCCGCAGATGTAGTAATAATTGAGGATTCAATCGATCGAGTCGTAAGCGCGATTTCAATCGCAAAGCTCTCTCACTCAAAGGCACTTCAAGCATCTATTGGCGGAATGGGTTTAGCTTTAATTGCAATGTTTGCGGCAGCTTTTAACCAATTAACTCCAAGTCAAGGAGCGATTGCTCAAGAATTTATAGACTTGCTAGCAATTATGTGGGCTCTAACTACTCTGAGAAGTAAGTAATCTATCTCCATGATCCGTGAAGCAAAGAAAAGTGATGTACAAGCCATCTATGAACTCATAATTGAACTGGCGATTTATGAGCGTGAACCTGATGCAGTTGTGGCCACGGTTTCAGATATAGAAGAGAATCTATTTGGAGCAAATCCTGTTGCTTTCTGCCATGTTGCTGAAGTGGATGGTCAAATAGTTGGCATAGCTATTTGGTTTCTTAATTACTCCACCTGGTTGGGCAAAGCTGGTTTATATCTAGAAGATCTATTTGTTAAACCTGAATTTCGCGGCCAAGGCTTGGGTCTGCAATTGATGAAGACTTTGGCAAAATATTGTATTGACCACGACTATGAAAGATTTCAATGGTGGGTTTTAGATTGGAATGAACCTTCGATTAACTTCTATAAATCTATCGGTGCTGAAGCGATGGATGAATGGACGGTTTATCGATTATCAGGAAGTGCACTTAAAAGTTTTGCAGCTTCATCCACTTCGAATTTTTGATGTTCAATTAGCGCCTGACCTGGGTAGTTCTCTGTATGATCAAAGGGATCATCTAACTTTTTGATACCCGATAGTTGTTGTAAAACAAATAACCCACAGAATGGTGAATAAACTGCGTTATATCCACCTTCGTGCGCAATCATTAATTTATTATTCTTGGATACATCCATCAGTATTTTAGTTAAATTGGCGTAACCATTAGCAGTTAGCATCATTCGACCCAATGGATCGTATACGCAAGAATCAAAACCCGAAGCTACAGCAATCAAATCTGGATTAAATTTTTTGATAGCAGGAGCAACCACTTGTTCAAAGGCATATTGATAACCTCCGTTACCGGTTCCTGCAGGTAATGGGATATTTATATTGGTGTTTATACCAGCACCTTCACCGATTTCACTTCTCAATCCAGAATTTCTTGGATAAAGACGATCTTGATGTAGTGAAATTGTTAGAACATTTGGATCATTGTAAAAAACATCTTGAGTTCCGTTTCCGTGGTGAACATCCCAATCAACAGTAGCGATTCGAATTCCGGGATTGTCACGTTTGATTACAGAGAGCGCGATACCAAGATTTGAAAAGAGACAGTAACCCATTCCGCCTGAACGAATTGCATGATGTCCAGGTGGGCGCACTAGTGCGTAACCGTTATCGACTTCTCCTGACATGACTGATTGTGCAAGTGAAGTAACTGCACCTACTGCCATAGTTCCAATTTCATATCCACCTTTTGCAAGTGGAGTTTCTCCGTCTCCGGCATCTCCACCAAGTCTCTGTTCGCTAATTTTTTTGAGATTGGTTAAATAACTTTGCGGATGCACTAATAGCAATTCATCTTCAGTTGCATGACGCGCAGGTATACGATGCAAATGATCAATTAGTCCAGATACGACTATCAACTCATGAATACGTTTCTTGGTCTCTGCATTCTCATAATTTAAGAAAGGCTGCAAACCTTTCGCAGGATCACTCGGAAAGAAGCCGGCATTTGTGCCTGTGTCGTGCCAGCCAAAGAGTTCGTGATAAACGTAACCGGTTTTCATAGTCATGTGTTGGTCTCCTTAATGCAAGGTTAGTAGAATTCAGCTTCCGATAGGGGTAGTTATGTCAGCAATTTATGAAGCGCTTGATGAAGGAATTTTGATTTCAGATGGTGCTATGGGAACCATGTTGCAGGGAAAAGGATTAACCGATGGTGGCGCTCCTGAACTATGGAATGTAGAGAATCCAACTGCAATCGAAGAGGTCCTAGAAGAGTATGCGGCAGCTGGCGCGAATTTAATTACTACCAATACTTTCGGCGGTACTCGAGGTCGATTGCAGATGCACGGATTAGAGGATCGACTTTTTGAATTAAATAAAGCTGGCGCAGAGATTGCACGCAAAGTTGCTGATCGCCATCCAGGTTGTTTTGTAATGGGAGATGTAGGACCTTCAGGTGAATTGATGGAACCTATGGGCACAATGACTATTGACGAGGCGAAAGATTTATTTGCAGATCAAATCAAAGCTTTAGTTGCTGGTGGAGTTGATGCAATTTTGATCGAAACCATGAGCGACTTACAAGAAGTCGAAGCCGCCGTTAAAGCAGCTAAAGAGATTGCCCCAAATTTGCCAATAATTGTTACATTCTCTTTTGATACAAACTTACGCACCATGATGGGAGTCAAGCCGGCGGTTGCGGTAAAGACTTTAGCGGCTGAAGGCGTTCGCATTATCGGAGCAAATTGTGGTCGCGGAGTTGATGAGATGCGAGTAATTGCTAAAGAGTTAACTGAAGCACGTCCTGAAGGCGTATTTATTATTACTCAATCAAATGCTGGGCTGCCAAAATTAGTAGGCGGCGATTTTATTTATGACGGAACACCAGAAGAGATGGCTAAATACGCACAGGATATGAAAAATCTTGGCGTCAATGTGATTGGTTCATGCTGTGGATCATCGCCTGCACATACCAAAGCGATGTCTGCAGCGATCTAATGCGTAAAGTTGTTGCAGGCTATTTAATCCATTCCATCACAGCTTTTGGTGCAATAGCGGGATTAATCTCGCTTGAAGAATTCATTAATGGCGACTATCGCAGTGGATTGCTCTGGTTGATTGCTTGCCAAATTATTGATGGGTTTGATGGTCCAATCGCTCGAAAAATTGATATCCATATTCATGCCACCAAATTTGATGGGCACATACTAGATCTAGTTGTCGATTACGTAACCTGCGTAGTTGTTCCAGTTGTTATGTTGGTTAGATTAGATTTATTAACTGGGCATTGGGGATTATTTTTTTCCGGTCTAATTATTTTCACAGGAGCACTTTGGTTTGCACGCACGGATCAAGAAACTGAAAAACATTGGTTTAATGGTTTTCCTGCTGCATGGAATTTAGTAATTCCTACATTTATCATCTTGGGGACTAGGCAGAGTTACATTATTGCCATAATTATTTTCTTATCAATTTTGAGTTTAAGTAAGTTGCAATTTCCACATTTAGTTAAAGTGGAATTTTTGAGGCCTATCACTTGGTCTTTCGCGGTAATTTACTTTGTAGCACTAACTGCACTTTCTTTCCAATATCCATCAGGAGAGTCTGCGCTTAGGCCTATCTTGGTTCTATTCCCAATATATATTTTTGTAATTTCAATCATTCATACTTGGAAAGAGCGCCAAATAAGCGTAAACTCACATAATGATTGATTTTGAAGCCATTGCATTAGCAGACCAATTTTTAGTAGTAATAAATGCAGCTATTGCCGCGCTTCTTGGCTCTGCGATTGGATGGGAACGAGATCGCGCAGGAAAATCAGTTGGCCCTCGTACTATGGCATTGGTAGGTGCATCTGCTGCTGCAATCGTAAATATCGGCCATATCCTTGGTGAAAACGCCCAGTTTGGTGATCCAACGCGCGCAATGCACGCAATTATTACTGGAATTGGTTTTCTTGGTGCTGGTCTAATTTTCCAGACGCGTGATTCAGGTACTAAAGGCGTCACTACTGCAGCTACCGTTTTTGCAACTGCTGCTATGGGTTGTGCAGTAGGACTTGGCTTTCAAATTGCCTCAATTGGTTTAACTATTATTATTTTGATTGTCTTACGTTCAACACACATGTTGGAAATTACTGCCAATCGTCGTCACGACGATGAGTAGTTAAACCCAGTATTCGTAAGCAAACCAGACTGCACAAAGCAATCCGATAATAAATATTCCCATGCGATATGCGTCGCGACTAAATTTGTCTACAACCTTTGCACCGTAAAAACCACCAATTGCACAGCTAACAGCTAAAACTGCAGCAAAAGTCCAATTTACTTTTCCACTTGCAATATAAATTAAATTAGAACCGATGCATGTCATCGTCACAACAACATTTTTGCTCACATTAATGTCCGAAACAGTTCTTTTGGCATCTCTAGCAAGGACTGCGATTGTCATTACTCCTTGTCCAGGACCAAAATATCCGGCATAGAAGCCAATAGCAGTCAACCAGAAGTATTCGATTCTCTGTTTTAGCGGAGTTAAATTCTCTTTTACCTTTATGAAAAGCGATAAAGATGCGATCATGATGAGTATCGGAACTAGTTTTTGAAAACCTTCGATGGGCATAAGTGCTAAAGCCAGCCCACCGATAACGGCACCTATCATCGAAAATCCAATC